>CAMFIX010000070.1 GCA_945952425.1 uncultured Pseudorhodobacter sp.
ATCAACTTAGTAGATATTACGGCCAGCCTGGAAGGTTCCCATGTCTTACGTCATCTCGCTTCTCGACAAGAGCCCCGTCGCCACGACGGCGGCCGAGGCGCTGCAGACCTCGATCGCCTTCGCCAAGGCGGCCGAGCGTCTGGGCTATCACCGGCTTTGGCTGGCCGAACACCACGGCGTGCCGCAGCTGGCCTCCTCCGCGCCCGAGATACTCGCGGCCCATCTGCTGGCGGTGACGAAGCGCATCCGGATCGGGACGGGGGGCGTGCTCTTGCAGCATTACAGCCCCTACAAGGTGGCGGAGGTCTTCGGGACGCTGGCCGCGCTTGCCCCGGGTCGGGTCGACCTGGGCATCGGCAAGGCGCCGGGGGGAATGCCGCACGGCACGCGGGCGCTGCAGTCCGAACATGGTCCCCGCCGCGACTTTGCGACGAAACTTCAAGAGCTTGACCACTTCCTGAAGGGCACGCTGCCCGAGGGTCACGCGCTGAACGGCGCGCTTGTTCAGCCGCAGGGCGAGGTTCAGCCCTTCCTCCTCGGCGCCTCGCCCGACAGCGCGGCGCTGGCCCGCAGGCTGGGTTGGCACTTCACCTATGCGGGCCAGCACGACGGCGACCCCGAGGCCATCGCCCGCGCCATCGCCGCCTATGGCGCGCCCCCCTCGCTGGCCTTGGCCGCCGTCATCGCGCCCACCCGCGCCGAGGCCGAGGGCGCCGATCACACCATCGTCAAGGTCACCCTGGCCGATGGCACCGCCGTCAACCTGCCCAACGAAGAGGCCGCCGCCGAATTCGCCCGCCAGTCGGGCGGCCAAAGCTACACCGTCCAGCCGCGCAAGCCCTCGGTCCTCGCGGGCACCGGCGAGGATGTGCGCGCCGCTCTGGACGACCTCCACCGCCGCTATGGCATCACAGAATTCATCCTCGACATCCCCACCGCCGAGCCCAAGGCCCGCCTGCTTGGCCTTGAACTTCTCGCCGAGGCGGGCCTGCGCCGCGCCGCCTGAAAGGACATCCCATGAGCAACATCCCCTTCGGCCTCATGCTGCACGGCCCTGGTGGCCACATGAACGCCTGGAAGCATCCGTCCAACCCCGCCGATGCCTCGGTCAATATCGGCTTCCTGACCGAGATCGCGCGCAAGGCCGAGGCCAACGGCATCGCTTTCGCCTTCGTGGCCGATGGCCTTTTCATCAACGAAAAGTCGATCCCCCATTTCCTGAACCGCTTCGAGCCGCTGACCCTGCTGTCGGCTCTGGCCACGGCGACGACGAAGATCGGTTTGGCGGGGACGGTCTCGACCTCCTACTCCGACCCGTTCACCGTGGCGCGGCAATTCGCCTCGCTGGACCTTCTGTCGGGCGGGCGCGCGGGGTGGAACGTGGTGACCTCGCCGCTGGAGGGGTCGGCGCGCAACTACTCCCGCGCCCATCCCGACCATGCTTTGCGCTATGAAATCGCGGATGAATATCTGGAGGTTACGCAGGGCCTTTGGGACAGCTGGGACGAGGGCGCGCTGGTGCGCGACCGCCGGACGGGGCAGTTCTTTGATCGCAACGGTCTGCATCCGATCCACCACAAGGGCCGTTTCTTCCAGGTGGAGGGCCCGCTGAACATCGGCCGCAGTCCCCAAGGTCAACCGGTGATCTTCCAGGCGGGCTCCTCGGGCCCGGGGATCGCGCTGGCCGGGAAATATGCCGATGCGGTCTTCACCAATGTGGAGACGCTGGAGGAGGCGCGGGCCTTCACGACCAAGGTCAAGGACGCCGCCCAGGCCCATGGGCGGGGGCGGGGCGACGTCAAGATCTTCCCGGGGATTTCCCCCATCGTCGGCCGCACCCGCGCCGAGGCGCAAGCGAAATACGAGGCGATCAAGGCGCTGCTGACCATCGACGAGGCGCTGGCCTACCTTGGCCGCTTTTTCGATCACCATGATTTCAGCCAATACGACCTCGACGCGCCTTTCCCGGACCTCGGTGACATCGGCCGCAACTCCTTCCAGTCCACCACCGACCGGATCAAGGCCGAAGCGAAGGGGCGCACGCTGCGAGAGGTCGCCTTGGAGGTCGCAACCCCCCGTCCCACCTTCCTTGGCACCGGCGCCGAGGTGGCAGAGGAAATCATCCGCTGGATCGACGCCGGCGCCTCGGACGGGTTCATCCTGGGCTTTGCGGTGCAGGCCGAAGGCTTGGAGGACTTCACCACCCTCGTCATCCCCGAACTCGTCGCCCGGGGGCGTTTCACCCCCGAGCTGACCGGCCAGACGCTGCGCGACCACCTTGGCCTGCCGTTTAAAACCAGCCGCCACCTGTTGGCCAAATCGCAGGCGGCGGAATGACCTCACTGACCCCCACGCGGATCGACTTCACCGCCCTGCGCCAGGCGCTTCACCGCGCCCCGGAGCTGTCGGGCGCCGAGGTGAAGACGGCGGCCCTGATAGCCGACCTCCTGCGCGGTTGGGGCTACCAAGTGACCGAGCGTGTCGGCGGGCATGGCGTGGTGGGCACCCTGACGAAGGGCGCCTCCCCCCGGTCCATCGGCCTGCGCGCCGACATCGACGCGCTGCCGATCGCCGAGGCCACGGGCCTGCCTTTCGCCTCGCAAACCCCCGGTGTCATGCACGCCTGCGGGCATGACGGGCATACCGCCATACTGCTGGCCGCCGCCGAACGCCTCGCGCAGGAGCCTTTCGACGGCACCCTCACCCTGATCTTCCAGCCCGCCGAAGAGATCGGCGCGGGCGCCAAGGCGATGATCGCCGACGGGCTCTTCACCCGCTTCCCCATCGACGTCATTTACGGCCTGCACTCCTGGCCCGGCCTGCCGGAGGGCCACTGGGGCATCCTCCCCGGCCCCGTCATGGCGGGCGTGGACAAGATTGACCTGACCGTGCGCGGCAAGGGAGGCCACGGCGCCGCCCCGCATGAGACGGTGGACCCCATCGTCGCCATCTCCCACGCCATCGCCGCGCTGCAATCGGTGGTGGCGCGCAACATCGACCCGCAAGAGGCCGCCGTCGTCACCGTGGGCTCGATCCACGGCGGCGAGGCCTCCAACGTCATCCCCGAGACGGTCGAGGCCAAGCTGACGCTCCGCCATTTCAGCACCCAGACCCGCGACGTGCTGGAGGCCCGCGTGCCCGCCCTGCTGCGCGGCGTCATCGCGGGGTTCGGGGCCGAGGCCGATTTCACCTATCAACGCGGCTTCCCCCCGGTCCTCAACCACGCCGAGCCCGCCAAAAGGGCGCTGGCTGCCGCCCGCGCCATGGGCCAGCCGCTGATCGAAGGCTTCCGCCCCCGCACCGCCTCGGAGGACTTCGCCTTCTACCTCGCCGAACGCCCCGGCGCCTTCCTGATCCTCGGCGCGGGTGAGGGCGCGCCGCTCCATTCCCCCCGCTTCGCCTTCAACGACGCGCTGATCGCACCCGCCGCCGCGCTTTGGACGCGGCTGGCGCTGGACCATCTGAAGGATACGCCATGACCGACACCCTGATCCAAAGCCACCCGCTCGCCCCCGAGGCGCAGCCGCTGGTCGAAGACCTGATCCGCGAATACGACGCCCGCTATGGCACCCGCTTCAACAAGGGCGGCGCGCGGGAGGAGCTGTATCGCTATCCTCCGCAAGATTTCGCCCCGCCGCGCGGGAATTTCCTTCTGATCCAAAGGGATGGCCGCACCATCGCGGGCGGCGCCTTCATGGCCTATGACGAGGACACCGCCGAGTTCAAGCGCATCTGGACCGACCCCGCCTTCCGCCGCCAGGGCCTGGCGAAGCGCATCGTCGAGGCGCTGGAGGATCAGGCCGCCGCCCAAGGCTATACCCGCGTCTACCTCACGACCGGCTTCCGCCAGCCCGAGGCCTCGACGCTTTACCTGACGCTGGGCTATCGGCCCCTCTTCGACCCCAGCCTGGACCCCGAGCTTTACCTGGCGCTGCCCTTCGAGAAACATATTGGCGCGCTGAAGGGCAAGCCCGGCACCGCCCCCCTGCGCAAGCCCGGGCCGCCCCCCGAACTGGCCGCCGCGCTGGCCACGCCCGAGCTGGCGCCCGTGCCGCCCGGCTTCAGCCAGATCCGCTTTGGAGGCGCCCTGTCGTGACCGCCATTACCGATCCGATCCCGCAGGCGCAGGAGCCCGATTACCGCATCGTCCCCGCCCGCCATTGGGGGCGCCTGGCGGGAAGCGCCGTGGCGCTGGTCATTCTGGGCGCGCTGGCGCAATCGGTCATCACCAATCCGCGCTGGGGTTGGGATGTCTTCGCCAAGTGGTTCTTTGAACCGACCGTCCTCGCCGCCCTCGGCACCACCCTGTCGCTGACGGCGCTTGGCGCGCTTTTCGGATTTGCGCTGGGGACGGTGCTGGCCTTGGCCCGGGTGTCGTCCTCGCCGCTGCTGGTGGCCCTCAGCTGGGGCTTCATCTGGCTGTTCCGCTCGATCCCGCTGGTCGTGCTGCTGCTCCTCATCAACAACCTCGGGTATCTTTACGCCAATATCTCCCTCGGCGTGCCCTTCACCGACCTCACCCTGTTTTCCTTCCCCACGACCCAGTCCATCACCCCCTATTTCGCCGCCGTCCTCGGCCTGACGCTCAACATGGGCGCCTTTTCGGCCGAGATCATCCGGGGCGGCATCCTGTCCGTCGATCAGGGCCAGCACGAGGCCGCCGCCGCCCTCGGCCTGCCCAAGGGCCAAGAGAGCCGCCGCATCATCCTGCCCCAGGCCATGCGCGCCATCCTGCCCACCGCCTTCAACGAGATCATCGGCTTGGCCAAGGGCACCTCGGTCGTCTACATCCTGGCGCTGCCCGAGCTGTTCTATACGATCCAGATCATCTATCGCCGCAACCTGGAAGTGATCCCGCTGCTGATGGTCGCGACCGCCTGGTATCTGGTGATCCTCTCGGTTCTCTCGCTGGCGCAATACCATATCGAGCGGTTCTTCTCGCGCGGGGCGCTGCGCAGCACGGCGGTGAAGACGCGCATCCGTCAGGCCGCCGCCTGGACCGAGGCCCCTGCCAAGGGCGGCACGGTGGACATTCGCGGCGTCTGCAAAAGCTTCGGCGGCGTGCGGGTGCTGGACAATGTCTCGCTGCACCTGGCGCCGGGGTCAGTGACGGCGATCCTGGGGCCCTCGGGCTCGGGCAAATCGACTTTGCTCCGCACCATCAACCATCTGGAGCGCGCCGACCAGGGGCTGATCTCCATCGACGGCGCCTTGGTCGGCTATCGTCAGGACGGCCGCACGCTTTACGAGCTGAAAGAGCCCGAAATCCGCGCCAAGCGCCGCGATGTCGGCATGGTCTTCCAAAACTTCAACCTCTTCCCGCATCTGACCGTGCTGGAGAACCTGACGCTCGCCCCCATGTCGCTGCGTGGCCTGCCCCGTGCCGAGGCCGAGGCGCTGGCCTTGGGGCTGTTGGCCCGCGTGGGCCTTGCCGACAAGGCCGACGCCTGGCCGCGGCAGCTGTCGGGCGGGCAGCAGCAGCGCGTGGCAATCGCCCGGGCCCTGGCGCTGAAACCCAAGGTGCTGCTCTTCGACGAACCCACCTCGGCGCTCGACCCCGAGCTGGTGGGCGAGGTGCTGGATGTCATCAAGACCCTCGCCCGCTCCGGCACCACCCTCGTCGTCGTCACCCATGAGATGGGCTTTGCCCGCGAAGTCGCCGATACGGTCGTCTTCATGGAACAGGGCCGCATCCTGGAAACCGGCTCGCCCGAGAAGGTCTTCACCGCCCCCGATCACCCAAGGACCGCCGCCTTCCTGGCCAAAGTCCTCTAACCCTCCTCCCCAATCGCCTCCCCTTCCCCCCGCATCCCGCGGGCCGGAGGCGGCAACTCTGAAAGGACCACCTTCCCATGACCCTCCTCAAGGCCCTGGCCTTCAGCCTGCTGGCGCTGCCCGCCTTCGCAGCCGACCCCGACCTGTCGCCCGAACAGCCGAACCGCATCCGCGCCGAGAAGGTGCAGGCCGCCATCGACTTGATCCCCAAGGGTTACGCCTTCGTCACCCCGGGCAAGCTGACCGTCGCCACCACGCCCTGGCAACTCCCGTTCGGCGTCTATGCGACCGACAACAAGACCCCCGTCGGCGCCGAGCCCGACATCGCCCAACTGGTCGCCGACAGCCTGGGGCTGCAGCTGGAAATCGTCGCCGTCGCCTGGCCGGATTGGCCTTTGGGCGTCGCCTCGGGCAAGTATGACGTGGTGATTTCCAACGTCACCGTCACCGAAGAGCGGAAAGAGAAGTTCGATTTCTCGACCTATCGCCAGGACTTGCTGGGCGTTTATGCGCCGAAGGACAGCAAGCTGGAAAAGATCGCCGAGCCCAAGGACATCGCGGGCCTGAAGATCATCGTGGGCTCGGGCACCAACCAGGAGCAGATCCTGCTGAAGTGGATCGAGGAAAACAAGGCGGCCGGCCTCGCGCCCACCGAACTGGTCTATTTCGACGACGAGGCCGCGCGCGACCTGGCGCTCTTCTCCGGCCGGGCGGATGCCTATTTCGGGCCGAACGCGGCCGAAGCCTACAAGAACACGCTGAAGAATGACCGCAAGCTCCTGGGCTCCTTCTCGGGCGGCTATCCGCAGACCGCCGAAATCGCGGTCGTCTCGCGCAAGGACAGCGGTCTGGCGGCGGCGGTCACGGCGGCGATCAACGGGCAGATCAAGGCGGGCAAATATGGCGATGTCCTGAACAAATGGGGCATCTCCTCCGAGGCGGTGACGGAGTCCAAGACCAACCCGCCCGGCCTGCCGAAGTCGTAACGAGTTGCGGGGGCCATAAACGGCCCCCCTTTTCCCCATGCAATTCAATCACATCGGCTTTCTCGTCCCCGGCAACTTCGCCGAGGACGACCCCGCCCGGGGCCTGGAAGAGACCCTCGCGCTCATCGAACTGGGCGAGGCCCTGGGCTATTCCTCGGCCTGGCTGCGGCAGAGGCATCTGGAGCGCGGGGTGTCCTCCGCCGCGACCATGCTGGCGGCGGCCTCGCAGCGGACCAAGACCATCGGGCTTGGCACCGCCGTCATCCCCCTGGGCTATGAAAACCCCTTCCGCCTGGCCGAAGACCTCGCCACGGTCGATGTTCTCTCGGGCGGGCGGCTGAACATCGGCGTCTCGGCCAATCCGCCCGCCTTTGCCGACCTGGTCGCGCCCTTCTACGACGGCGACCTTGCGACCCATGACTTCACCCACCGCCGCGCGGAACGTCTGGCCGAGGCGCTGGCGTCAAAGCCTCTGTCCGACCGGGCTCTTGCGGGCAATGCGGCGGGTGCGCAAATTCCGCGCCTGCATCCCATCGCCAAGGGGATCGAGACGCGGCTCTGGTATGGCGGCGGGTCGCTCGTCTCGGCCGATTGGGCGGGGCGGAACGGCTGGCACCTCCTGTCGGGCAATATCGTGACCGGAGAAGGCACCGACGACTTCCTGACCGCCCAAGCCGCGCTGATCGCCCGTCACCGCGCCGCTTGGGGTGCGCCCCCTCCGCCCCGCCTCGGCCTTGGCCGGGTGGTGCTGCCGCTCGACAGCGCCAGCTTCGCGCAGCGCCGCCGCTACCACGACTTCGTGGCCGAAAGGACGCCCCGGACGCTTTCCCCCCAAGGCCCGAAACGCACCCTCTTTGCCCCCGATCTGATCGGCACCACGGACCAGCTTTTCGACCTTCTCTCCCGCGATCCCATCGTGGCGCAGGCGCGCGAGTTCCGCGTCGAGCTGCCCTATGACTTCGCGCCCGAAGACTACCGCCAGATCCTGGGCGACTTCGCCCAGCTTTTCCCCCGCCTGAAAGGAACCCCATGACCGAAGCCCTTCCCCACCGCATCGACGCCACCGCCGCCGCCGCCCTCTGGCGCGCCGGGGCCATCCTGATCGACGTCCGCTCTCCCGCCGGGCGGGCCAAGAATGGCGAGCTTGTGGGCGCCGTCATCGTGCCCAAGACCGATGTCGTCGAATTCGTCGCCAACCGGCTGGCCGGGCGGCGGCAACCCGTGGTGCTGTTCTGCGGCTCGGTCGCGGGGTCAGAGCCGCTGGTCAGCGCCCTCGTCGCGGCAGAGCTGCCGCGGGTCGCCGATGTCGAAGGCGGCTTCCCCGCCCTTGTCGCCACCGGCGCCTTCACCGTCACCCCGCCGCCGGGCTGAGCCGGGGCGCGGCCCTTCACGCGCTGAGGCGGAGCGGTTCGGCCTCGGTTTCGTCGTTGCGGATGTTCTGCAGGAAATCCCCGACCTCGCCGCGCAGACGCTCGGTCTCCGACCGCAGGGCGTCGGTCAGCTTGGCCATATTGCCCGCCGCGCCGCTTGTCGTCTGCACGGTCTTCGCCACCGCCTGGATGCTGACCGACACGTCCACCGTCCCCTGCGAGGCATCCGCCACATTGCGCAGGATCGCGGCGGTCGCGACCTCTTGTTCAGAGACGAGATCGCCGATCCGCGCCTGGATCGCGTTGATGTTCGCGATGATGCCGGTGATGCGCTCGATCGCCTGCACCGCCTGCTGCGTCGATTTCTGGATGGCGCCGATCTTGGCCGCGATGTCGCCCGTCGCCAGCGCGGTCTGGTTGGCGAGGTTCTTGACCTCGGCCGCCACGACCGCAAAGCCCTTGCCGACATCGCCCGCCCGCGCCGCCTCGATCGAGGCGTTGATCGCCAAGAGGTTGGTCTGGCTGGCGATTTCGGTAATCAGGTCGATGACCGCGCCGACCTCGCCCGCGCTGACCATCAGGGCGGCCATCCGCTGGTTGGTGGCCTGCGCCTCGCTCGTCGCGGTGACGGCGATGGCGCTGGCCTCCTGGACCTGGCGCGAGATGACGCCGATGGAGGAGAAAATCTGCTGCGTCGCCCCCGCGGCGGAATGCACGTTGGTCGAGGCCTGGGTCGCCGCCACCGAGATTGCATTGACGCTTTGGCGGCTTTCGTCGGCACTCTGCGCCATGCGGCGGGAGGAGGTGCCGATGTCATCCACGACATGGGTGAAATCCGACACCATGGTCAGCACGCGGCTTTCGAAGGAATCGGCCAGCCGGTCCAGGGTGGTGCGGCGCTCGTCCTCTCGGGCGAGGGCGGCCTGTTCCTGCTCTTGCATCAGCTGCTCGATCCGGCGCGACTGTTCGGAAAGGGCGCGATTCTGGACCGCGGCCCGGGTGATGTTGCGATGCAGCACCGTCCAGACCGCGCAGCCGACCACCGCGACCGCCGCCGCCAGCGCGCAGCCGACCAGGGTTTGCGCGCGGATGTTGGCGGCCTGCGCCCCGGCCTCGAAATCGCTGTCGGGATAGGCGGCCCACAGCGTCCAATGCGCATCGGGATCGGCGGTCGAAATCGCGACGGTGCCGGAGTAAAGCGCCGAAGGGTCGGGCTGGGCCTGGGTCAGATAGCCGTTCTGCGCCAGGTCGGGGGGCGCGTCGGTGCTGGTCAGCACGACCTGGTCGGCGGTGCTGACCAGGGCATAGCGCGCATCGGGCAGCATGGCGCGCAGCACGTCGATGCGGATCACCGCGGCAACGACCCCGGCGAAGGCCCCGCGCGGATCGTAGAAGGGCACCGAGAAGACCACCCCCGTCCGGTCGGCATCCTGGTGCGAGGTGTCATAGACGCTGTTGTCGCAGGTCAGAACCTCTCCTCCGCCGATCATCGGGAAATCCAGATCCTTGATCGTGGTCCGGTCGGGATAGGCCTGGCCAAGCACATCCATCTGGTGGCGGATCAGCCGGTATTCGTAGATTTCGACCTCTTCGGCATGTTCGGCCTCGGTCACTGTGGTAATCAGCGTATCGGGCCTGGAGCTGCCGACGCCGTCGGGTGTCGTGCCGTCGAACATCCGCGCCGGCACCCAGAGCGAGCCGGTGCCGAGGTCGAGTTGTTCAGGCTGCATCTGGCGCGGCACGACATAGACTTCGGAGACCGCGGCATTGGTAATCAGGTTCTGGTAATTGGCG
>CAMFIX010000071.1 GCA_945952425.1 uncultured Pseudorhodobacter sp.
CTTATCGGCAGATCGCTCAGCGGTCCCTCCACCTGTTGGCGATTGGATACCGGCGGTCCATCCAGAAGGCCTTCCTCGTCAGCTTCGTCCCCGGCGCCGACTGGAAGCGCTTGTATTCGCTGATGTAGAGGAGGTGCTCGACCCGTTGCCCCGTGTCGGCCTCGAAACCTTGCGCCACGATCGCGTCCACCGAGAGTTCCTTCTCGACCAGGCCCTCCAGGATCGCGTCCAGCATGGGATAGGGCGGCAGGCTGTCGTCGTCGCGCTGGTTCTCGCGCAGCTCGGCCGAGGGGGGCTTCTCGATGACGCGCGGCGGGATGACCTCTCCGGCAGGGCCGGCCATCCAGGGGCGGTGGTTGGCGTTGCGCCAGCGGCAGGTCTCGAAAACCCTGGTTTTATACAGGTCTTTCAGCGGGTTATACCCGCCGTTCATGTCGCCATAGATCGTGCAGTAGCCCACCGCCATTTCCGACTTGTTGCCGGTTGTCAAAAGCATCGCCCCGGTTTTGTTCGACAGCGCCATCAGCAAGAGCCCGCGGAGGCGGCTGTGGGTGCGTTCTTCCGTGATCCCCGGCGCGGTGCCTGCGAACAAGGGCGCCAGGGCCTCGCCCACCGCCTCTTGAGGCCCGGAAATCGGCACCGTATCCAGCCGCGTCCCCAGGGCGCGGGCCACCGCCGCCGCATCCTCCAGCGAATGGGCGGAGGTAAAGCGCGAGGGCAGCATGACGCAATGCACCGCCTGGGGCCCCAAAGCATCGGCGGCGACCGCGGCGACCAGGGCGGAATCGACCCCGCCGGAAAGCCCCAGGATCACTTTGGAAAACCCGGTCTTGCGGCAATAATCCTGCAAGGTCAGGACCATGGCGTGGTAATCGGCCTCATAGGGCTCGGGCCAGAGCGCCTTTTCCCCTTCGCGCGCGCGCCAGCCGTCCGGGCCGAGGTCGAAATCGACATGGGCCAGCGCGGGCTGGAACTGCGGCAAAGAGGCGACCAGCGCCCCCCCGGGGTTCAGAACAAAACTCGCCCCGTCGAAGGCCTGGTCGTCCTGCCCGCCCACCATGTTGAGGTAAACCAGCGGCAGCCCCGTCTCGACCACGCGCTTCACCATCAGCCCCATCCGCACCTCGATCTTGCCGCGGTGATAGGGCGAGCCGTTGGGGATGAAGAGGAGGTCCGCCCCGGTCTCGGCCAGGGTCTCGGCGACGTCGGAATGCCAGGCATCCTCGCAGATCGGCACGCCCAGCCGCAGCGGACCGACCGGCACTGGCCCGGAAATATCGGCCGAGGCGAAGACGCGCTTTTCGTCGAAGACCCCTTCGTTGGGAAGCTCGTGCTTCAGCACGGTCGAGACCTTGCCGCCCTGCAGGATGTGGAAGGCGTTGTAAAGACGCCCCTCTTTCACCGCGGGCCCGCCGATGCCGAGCGCCGGGCCGTCCGCGCAATCCGCCGCCAGCCGCTCGATCCGCGCCAGGGCCGCGGCCACGAAAGCGGGCTTCAGGATCAGATCCTGCGTCTGATAGCCGGTGATGAACATCTCGGTCAGGCAGACCATATGGGCGCCGGCGGCGCGCCCCGCCTCCCAGGCGGCGCGGGCGCGGGCCATGTTGCCGTCGAGATCGCCCACGATGGGGTTGTCTTGCGCGAGGGTCAGGCGGAAATGGGTCATGCGGGGCTCCTTGGCCCAAGGTTCTAGCAGGTTCAGGCTGGGGCGAAAGGGGGCTGGCCCGCGATGCTTGTCAGACGGGAGGGCGGCGGCTAGGGTCGGGCGGCATTCGGGCAGGAGGGGTCGTCATGTGGAAAGAGCTGGGTCTGGGCATGGCGGCGGCGCTGGTGGCCGGGGCGGTCGGCGCGCAAGAGGTCGTGACCAAGCAATTCGACAATGGCGCGGTCTATGAGGGCACGGTCAAGGACGGCAAGCTGGACGGCACCGGCAGTTACAAGATGCCGGATGGGTTCGAATATACCGGGCAATGGGTGGCCGGAGAGATCAAGGGCGAGGGGCGGGCGCATTACCCCGACGGCTCGGTCTATGAGGGCAGCTTTGCCAAGGGCGTGCCGGACGGCAAGGGCAAGATCGCCTGGCCGGATGGCGGGAGCTATAACGGCGACTGGGTGGCGGGGGCGATCACCGGCACGGGCACCTGGACGGGGGCGGATGGCGCGGTCTATGAGGGCGGCTTCAAGGCGGCGCAGCGCGAGGGCAAGGGCAAGCTGACCGAAAAGGGCGGCTCGGTCTATGAGGGCGACTGGGTGGCGGGGCAGAAGGTGGGGCAGGGCAAGCTGACCTATCCGGATGGCTCGGTCTACGAGGGCAGCTTCAAGGCCGACAAGCCCGACGGCCAGGGCAAGCTGACGGCCAAGGACGGCACCGCCTATGAGGGCGCCTGGGTGGGCGGCGCGGTCGAGGGTGCGGGCAAGATGACCCAGGCCAATGGCGATGTCTACGAGGGCACGCTGAAGGACGGCCAGCGCGACGGCCGCGGCAAGGTGGTCTGGAAGGCGGGCGGGTCTTACGACGGCGACTGGGTCAAAGGCCAGCGCGAGGGCCAGGGCATCTGGGTCTCGGCCGAGGGGCAGACCTATCGCGGCGCCTGGGTCGGCGGGGTGATGCAGGGGCAGGGCGTGCTGACCTATGCCGATGGCTCGGTCTATGACGGGGCTTTCGTGGCCGGGTTGCCGGAGGGGCAGGGCAAGGTGACGCGCAAGGACGGCTCGTCCTATGAAGGCCAGTGGGTCAAGGGCGCGATCGAGGGCAAGGGCAAGGCCAGCTATGCCGGCGGCGCGGTCTATGAGGGCAGCTTCAAGGCGGGCCAGCCGGAGGGGATCGGCAAGATGACCTGGGCGGATGGCCAGACCTACCAGGGCCAGTGGAAGGCCGGTCAGCGCGAGGGCTTTGGCATCGCGACCTATCCCGACGGCACGGTCTATCAGGGAGCGTTCGCGGCCGGGGTGCGGCAGGGCAAGGGGCGTCTCGTGCGGCCGGATGGGTTCAGCTATACCGGCGACTGGGTGGCGGGCGAGATCGAGGGCACGGGCGAGGCGCGCTATGCCGGGGGCGAGGTCTATGACGGCGCCTTCGTGAAGGGCGTGCGCGAGGGGCAGGGCAAGCTGGTCTACAAGAACGGCGATGTCAGCGAGGGGAAATGGCGGGCGGGGATATTGATCGCCCCGCCGGATGCGCCCTCGGGGAATTGAGCGGAGCGCTGGCGCGCAAGATTTTCATCTCGCCTCTGCGCTTGCGCGCAACCGGCTCGGCGCGGCCTCCGGCGGGCGTATTTTTGTCAAAGTGAGAGGGGGCGGCAGATAGGGCACGGCGCAGCCGTCGGCTTGGGCGCAAGTGAGTATTTGTGCCAAATTGAAAGCGAAATCCGGGAGGCAGCTTGGGTCTTTGGTTGCGCGGCGCGGCCGAGGCGCTGCGCTGGCCGGGGATCGCTCCCCTTTCATACTTGCACAAATACTCTCTTGCCCACCCGGTCACCCGTGGTGCGCTCTCCCCCTTTCATACTGGCCCAAATACCTCCGGGGGGAGGCGAAGCCGGGGGGCAGGCCCCCCCAGCCACCGTGCCGCAAGCACCCCCTCAGACCTGGCTGATCACGCATTCCGGCAAAAGCCGCAGCACGTCCTCGGCCCGGCAGAGCTGCGTGGCATCCGTCGTCACCGCGGCCGAGGCGGCGGCGGTGCCCATGGCGAGCGCGGCCTCCGGCGGCTCGCCCCGGGCGAGGCTGAGCACCAGGCCCGCCACGAAACTGTCCCCGGCGCCCACGGTCGATTTCACCTTGACCTTCGCGGCCTTGGCGAAGACGCGGCGGTCCTTGTCGACCAGCACCGACCCATCCGCCCCGCGCGCCACGATCACCATCTGCGCGACGCCGGTCTTCACCAGCTTTTCCGCAAAATCCGCCGAATCCGAGCGCGAGACCAACCGGCTGCCCGCCAGGCTCTCGGCCTCTTCGCCATCCATCCGCAGGATCGCCAAGCCCGGGATCGGGTTCGACACGGCCTCGACCAGCGCGGGGCCGGAGGTGTCGAGCACCACGTTCAGCCCCGGCATGGCCCTTGCCAGACGGGCCGGGAAATCGACCGGCACGCCGGGCGGCTGGCTACCGGAGATCACGCCGTATGCCCCCGGCCGGGCCGAGGCGCGCAAGAGGGTGAAGACGCGCTCTTGATCCGCCTCGCTCCACTTCGGGCCCGGCAGCATGAAGCGGTATTGCCGGCCGGTGGTGGTTTCGGTCACGGTCAGCGACTGGCGGGTCTCGCCCGGGGCGGTGAGCGCGAGGAAGGGCACCCCCTCGGCGCGGATCAACCCCGCCAGCCGGTCTCCGGTCAGGCCGCCGATGGCGACAAGGGCCAGGCTCTCGCCCCCCAGCGCCCCGATGGCGCGGCTGACGTTCAGGCCCCCGCCGCCCGGGTCCAAAAGCGGATCGGTGCAGCGCAGCTTTTGGTCGGGGATCAGCGCTTCGACATCCGAGGACATGTCGAGCGCGGGGTTCAGCGTCAGGGTGACGACAGGGGTCTGCGTGGGCGGCATCGCTTTACTCCGCGATTTCGATGGCGGTCTGGAAAGACCCCAGTTTCTGGCTGTTCTTGTCGCGCAAGGTCGTCACCAAAGTATAGCGGCCCGGTTTGATTCCGCCCAAGGTGTAGGTGATGTTCGCCGGAATCTCGCGGTTCAGGTGGCGCGAGACCATGTTGTATTGCGTGACCTCGGGCAGGTTGGCCAGTTGGCTGCCGCCGGCATCCAGCACCTGCAGGTCGATGAAGAAATTGACCGACCACAGCCCCTCGCCCGGGTTGCCGTAATCGAAGCCCACCGGCTCGCAATAGATCAGGATCTTCTCGCCCGGCTTGAAGATATTGGTGGCGCGCGGGTTATAGACGCCGTAGCCCGTGGCCTCTTGTTCGACCAGAAGCGCCTGGCTGAAGCTGATCGCCTGGGTCTGGCCCCAGACCGAGGCCAGCAGATCCTGCGCCAGCGAGATCGCCCCGGCCCCGTCGCCCGTGCCGAGCTTGGCCTCGATCGCCTTGGCCTGGTCGGCCACCGGACCGGCCATGGCGGGGCCACATACTGCAACCGCAAGAAGAAAACTGAACGCTACCCGCATGGAGGCCTCCTGCCCCAGCAATAGCCTTGAAGGGCGGGCGGGGGGAAGGGGGGGCTCGCATGAGGCGTCTATTCCCACCAGGGGGCGATGGCGGCGATGTCGTCGTCGCTCCAGCCGAAGTGATGCGCCAGCTCGTGGATCAGGACGTGGCTGACCAGTTCCGCCAAGGAGACATTCCCGCGGTCGATCCATTCGTCCAGGATCGCCCGGCGATAGAGGAACACCTGGTCGGGGCGCGGATCGGGCTCGGACAGGCGCTTTTCGGTGAGCGGGATGCCGTCGTAAAGGCCCGTCAGCTCGAACGGGTCGGCGATCTCCAAAGCGTCGAGGATTTCCGGCTCGGCCAGGTCTTCGATGCGCAGGCGCACCTCGCGGGCGGGGATCAGGAAGGGCGCGGGCAGCGCCTCGCGCGCGGCCTCGGCCAGGGACAGGATCAGCTCGGGGCCGGGGGCGATGGCGTCGGACGGGGTCTGCATGGGGCAAGGATGGGGGTTCCGGCCTTGGGCTGCAAGGGTGTTTCGCTGGACAAATCGCCCGGGAAGGGGCAAGGGAGGGGTGAAACTGGAGTATCCCATGCGCCCGACCGTCACCCGCTTTGCCCCCTCGCCCACCGGCTATATCCATGTGGGCAACCTGCGCACCGCCCTGATGAACTACCTGATCGCCCGCAAGACCGGCGGCACCTTCATCCTGCGGCTGGACGACACGGACCAGGAGCGGTCGAAGCAGGAATATATCGACGGGCTGAAGCAGGATCTGGAGTGGCTGGGCCTGCATTGGGACCGGATCGAGCAGCAGTCCAAGCGCTTCGACCGCTATTACGAGGCTGCCGAAGAGCTGAAGGCCAAGGGGCGGTTCTATGAATGCTTCGAGACGCCGGTCGAGCTGGATCTGAAGCGGAAGAAGCTGCTCAACATGGGGCGCCCGCCGGTCTATGACCGGGCGAGCTTCCGCCTGTCGGCGGAGGAGCGTGAGGCCATGCGCGCCGAGGGGCGGCAGGGCTATTGGCGCTTCCTGCTGGACCAGAACCGGATCGAATGGCAGGACGGCATCCTCGGGCCGATCTCGATTGATGCCGCGTCCGTATCGGACCCGGTGCTGATCCGGGCGGATGGGCAGATCCTTTATACCTTTGCCTCCTCGGTCGATGACATCGACATGGGGGTGACGAATATCGTGCGCGGGGCGGACCATGTGACGAATACCGCGACGCAGATCCAGATCATGCAGGCCATGGGCGGCACGCCTCCGGCTTTCGCGCACCATTCGCTGCTGACGGGCCCGCAGGGGGAGGAGCTGTCCAAGCGCCTGGGCGTTCTGGCGCTCCGCGACCTGCGCGAGCGGGGGGTGGAGCCGATGGCGCTCTTGTCTTTGATGGCGCGGCTGGGGTCGTCGAAGCCGGTGGAGATCGCGGGCTCGATGCAAGAGCTGATCGACGGGTTCGACGTCGAAAGCTTTGGCGCCGCGCCGACCAAGCTGGACAGCGAAGACCTGTTCCCGATGACCCGCGCGATCCTGGCGCAGCGGCCCTATGCGGCGGTGAAGGACCAGGTGGCGGCGCTGGGCGTGCCGGAGGCCATCGCCGAAAGCTTCTGGAACGTCGCGCGCGAGAACATCACCGTGATGGCCGACCTTCGGCAATGGTGGGAGCTGTTCCGCGACGGCGCCGAGCCGCTGGTGGACGAGGAGGACCGCGACTTCGTGGCCCAGGCCATGGGCCTGCTGCCGCCGCAGCCCTGGACGCATGAGACCTGGGGTCAGTGGACCGCGGCCGTCAAGGAGGCGACGGGGCGCAAGGGCAAGGGGCTGTTCCGCCCCCTGCGCCGGGCGTTGACGGGCCGCGATGCAGGGCCCGAGATGGCCGATGTGATGCCCTTGCTGCAGAAGGTCCGTAAGTAAGCGGAGCGCTGGCGCGCAAGGTTATCCCTCGCCTCTGGCGCAGGCGCCAACCGGCTCAGCGCCAGCCGGCATACCAGCCGTAATGCGGATGCCACCAGCCCCAGCCATGGCGCGGGTGATAGCGCCAGACATAGCCCGGCGCCGGCACCGGCCGCACCGGGGCGACATAGGCCACGCCCGCGGGCGGGCCTGCCACCACGGCAGGCTCGTCCACCACGACACAACCCGACAGGGCCCCGGCCATGGCCAGGGCTGCAATCATCCGCAGCATGTCCGTCATTCTCCTGCTTTGCGCCGGGGCTTGGCGCCCGGGCCTGCAACCGCAACCCTGCGATTTCAGGCGGAAAGTCGCGCCGAACGCGGTTTCGGGCAAGCCAACTCTGCGTCGCGGGGCGTCACTTCGCCGTGACGCGCCGGGGAGAGGCTCCTCGGCGCCTTTGGTCTATTCGGCGGCCTCGGCATAGGCCTCGACCGGCGGGCAGATACATTGCAGGTTGCGGTCGCCCCAGACGTTGTCGACGCGGCCGACCGGGGGCCAATACTTGTCCACCCGGAAGGCGCCGGGGGGGAAGCAGCCCTGTTCGCGCGGGTATTTCCGCGTCCAGTCGGCGACGAGGTCTTCGACCGTGTGGGGGGCGTGGTGGAGGGGAGAGTCCTCCGCCGCGATCTCGCCGTTTTCCACCGCCGTGATCTCGGCGCGGATCGCCAGAAGCGCGGTGATGAAGCGGTCGATCTCGGCCTTGGTCTCGGACTCAGTGGGTTCCACCATCAGGGTGCCGGCGACGGGCCAGCTCATGGTCGGCGCATGGAAACCGTTGTCGATCAGCCGCTTGGCGATGTCGTCCACCGTCACGCCTGCTGCCGCGAAGGGCCGCGTGTCGAGGATGCATTCATGCGCCACCCGGCCCCGGTTGCCCATGAAGAGTACCGGATAGGCCCCCTTCAGCCGCGCCGCGATGTAGTTCGCGTTCAGGATGGCGACGCGGGTCGCCTGGGTCAGCCCCTCGCCCCCCATCATCATGCAATAGGCCCAGGAGATCAGCAGGATCGAGGCCGAGCCCCAGGGGGCGGCGGACACCGGCCCCGCCGATTGCGCGCCCTTGGCGCCCAGATGCACATGGCCCGGCAGATGGGGCGCCAGATGCGCCTTGACGCCGATGGGGCCCATGCCCGGCCCCCCGCCGCCATGCGGGATGGCGAAGGTCTTGTGCAGGTTCAGGTGGCTGACGTCGCTGCCGATCTCACCCGGTTTCACAAGGCCCACCAGCGCATTCATGTTGGCGCCGTCGAGGTAGACCTGGCCGCCATGCGCATGGGTGATCCTGCAGATCTCGCGGACGGTTTCCTCAAACACCCCATGGGTGCTGGGATAGGTAATCATGCAGGCGGCGAGCCGGTCCCCCGCCTCCGCCGCCTTGGCGCGGAAGTCGTCGAGGTCGACGTCCCCATTCGGCGCGGTCTTGACCACCACGACCTGCATCCCCGCCATCTGCGCGCTGGCCGGGTTCGTGCCATGGGCCGAGGTCGGGATCAGGCAGAGCGTGCGCTGCGTATCCCCCCTTGCCCGGTGATAGGCCAGGATCGTCATCAGCCCGGCATATTCCCCCTGCGCGCCGCTGTTCGGCTGCATGGAAAAGGCGTCATAGCCGGTGATCTCGCAGAGTTTCCCCGTCAGGTCGGCAAAGACCTCGTGATAGCCCGCCGCCTGGTCCACGGGGGCAAAGGGGTGGATATTGGCGAATTCGGGCCAGGTGATCGCCGCCATCTCGGCGGCCGCATTCAGCTTCATCGTGCAAGAGCCCAAGGGGATCATCGCCCGGTCCAGCGCCAGGTCGCGGTCCGACAGGCGGCGCATATAGCGCATCATCTCGGACTCGGCCCGGTTCATGTGGAAGACCGGATGGGTCAGGAAATCCGACTGGCGCAGCAGGCTTTCGGGGAAGGAGAGCTCCGCCCGGTGCGGGGGCACGCCCTCGATGCCGAAGGCTTTCAGAACGCGGATCAGCACCTGCTCATCCGTCGTCTCGTCGAGCGTGATGCCGACGCGGTCGGAGCCGATCTTGCGGAAGTTCAGCCCCTCGGCGCGCGCCGCCGCCAGAATCCCCGCCTGGCCAACCCCGACCTCCACCGTGATCGTGTCGAAGAAGTGCTTCGGAGACACCCGCGCCCCGGCGGCGCCAAGCGCCCGATACAGCCGGTTGGCCAGGAAATGCACTCGCTCGCCGATGGCCCGAAGCCCCTTCGGCCCATGGAAGACGGCATACATCGAGGCCATGACGGCCAGCAAAGCCTGCGCCGTGCAGACGTTGGACGTGGCCTTCTCGCGCCGGATATGCTGCTCGCGGGTCTGCAGCGCCAGCCGATAGGCCTTGTTCCCGCGGCTGTCGATCGAGACCCCGACGATCCGCCCCGGCATCTGCCGCTTATACGCATCCTTGCAGGCGAAGAAGGCCGCATGCGGCCCGCCATAGCCCATCGGCACGCCGAACCTTTGCGACGAGCCAAGGGCGATATCCGCCCCCATCGCGCCCGGCTCTTTCAACAAAGTCAGCGCCAGAAGGTCGGTCGCCACGCAGGCAATCGCCCCCTTGTCATGCAGCCGCGCGATATCCTCGGTCAGGTCGCGGACCTGGCCATAGGTGCCCGGATACTGGAAGAGCGCCCCAAAGACCGCCCCCGGCTCCAGCGCGGCGGGGTCGCCCAGGATGACCTCGATGCCCAGCGGCAGGGCCCGCGTGCGCACCACGCCGATGGTCTGGGGATGGCAGTTTTCATCGACGAAAAACGCCCGAGCCTTCGACTTGGCGCAGCGCTCGGCCATGGTCATGGCCTCGGC
>CAMFIX010000072.1 GCA_945952425.1 uncultured Pseudorhodobacter sp.
GCCCAAAAGCCTATCCCTGTGGCGCGGGGGGCGCAACCGGGGGCGGGATTGGCCCTTGGGGCTTGCCCCGGCGCCGCGGCCTCGTTTATCGCTGACGAGAACAATTCCGGACCCGACCATGCGCCTGATCCTGAAGCTTGCCCTGCTGCCCCTACTCGCCGCCTGCCAGATGACCCTGCCGAGCCTGCCGGGCAACGGATTGCGCGAGCTGAAGATCCTCGACAAAAGCGTGACCATCGCCGCGCCGCGGGGCTATTGCATCGACCCCAAGACCTCGGTCGACCGCGGCGATGCCATCGTCGTGCTGATCGGGCGCTGCACCGGCGGGGGGCAGGTCGCCGCCGCGCTTTTGTCGATGACGATCGGCGCGCCGGGCTCGGCCGGGGTGCTGGCCGAGGGGCCGGACGTGCTGGCGAAATTCTTCACCTCGGTCCCCGGGCGCAAGGTTCTGGCCCGCGACGGGGTGGCGGCGCACTTGATCGTGACCGAGGCCAAGGTCGGCGAAGGCTCGCTTTTCCTGCGGCTGAAGGATGCCGAGACGGGCGATTACTGGCGCGCCATCACCGCGATTCGCGGAAGGCTGGTGACGATCTCGGCCTCGGGGGCCACCGGGGCGCCCCTGACGCCGGAACAGGGCTTCAAGCTGGTGCTGGAAACGGTGGAGCTTTTGCAGAAGAAAAACCCCGATGCGACCATGCCCGCCAGGGCCGTGGCGCAGTGAGCCGCCAAAGGGGTGGATCGTTAACGAATTTCCGGCAATAAGGGAATCGTTTCCCCCTCGTAAACAATCCGGGGCGGGAAGGAGCGAGGGCAAGGCAAGGGTCATGGCGCGACGCCGCATCAGTCTGATCGAAAACCTGCTCTTCAGCCGCAGCCTGAAGCGGTGGGCGCGCTATGGCGAGGCGGCGGCCGAAACCGATGTCGCGACGCTCTCGCGCCTGAACCAATGGGCCCGCAGCTTGCGGCGCAACCTGGACCGCGTGATCCACGAGGCCGAGTTCCGGCTGGCCCTGCCGCTGATCGGCTCGAATGCGATGAGAAAACCTTTGGGCACCGATTGGTCCTGGCGGCCCGAGCTTTGGAAGGGCCCGCTGCCCTTGCCCGGCATGGCCTCGGTCCCCGCCCGCGCCCCCATCGGCGAGGGCACGACGATCTTCCACGACTGCCGCCGGTCGGAACTGACCGTCCGCCAGATCCGCAACACCCGCGCCGCCGACATTGCGCCCTTCGGCTTTCGGATGGATGTGTTCCGCTTCGACGGCTCGTTCCTGTCGCTGGTGCTGGACTTGCCGGAAGAGGCCGCGCGGGGCCTGAAACTGCGCCACATGATAAGGCTGGATGTGGTGGTCGAGATGGAAAAGCCCCTGGAAATCTTCGCCCGGCTGAACATCAAGCACGGGCCGAACGTCGAACAGATCGTGCGCGAGCTGCCCCTGGCCGAGGAAGAGGTCATGGTGGAATTCGACCTCGCCTATTCCAAGATGAACGAGAAACGGGTCGAAAAGCTGTGGGTCGACCTGATCTTCGAAGGGCCCGAGATGAACCAGGTGATCCTGCGCGACGTGACCTTG
Organism: uncultured Pseudorhodobacter sp.; assembly: GCA_945952425.1. Lineage (GTDB taxonomy): Bacteria > Pseudomonadota > Alphaproteobacteria > Rhodobacterales > Rhodobacteraceae > Stagnihabitans. The sequence goes on from CAMFIX010000072.1 coordinate 1,572, forward strand.
TCGCGGCGACCGAGAGCGGAGTTGTAGGATGGATGTGACGCTGACCAAGACTCGCATCCGGGCGGGCGTCTGGCAGGGCATCCTGACGGGCGGCGGCGCGGCCGAGATCGAGGTGACGCTTCTTGGCGAGAAGATCGCGGGCGTCATGCTGGCGCCGATCCCCGGCCAGCCCGGCGCGCAAGAGTTGCGCGTGCCGATCCCCGCCACGGCACTGAACGACGGGGTGCAGACCTTCCTGATCCGCCAGGGGGGCGAGACGATCGGCCATTTCACCATCGTGACCGGGGTCGCGATGGAAGACGACCTGCGCGCCGAGATCGACCTGCTGCGCGCCGAGCTGGACATGCTCAAGCGCGCCTTCCGGCGGCATTGCGTCGAGACGGCCGCGGCGGCGGGGTGACCCGCGCCCAAGGCTGACAACCGCCCCACGATGCCCCGGGCTCGACCGGGGGAGAGTCGGGGTAACCCCCGACCTACGGGCGCATCGCGCCTCTGCCGCGGCCCGTGGCCACCGCGCAAAGGCTTGCTGCAACTTCTCCCGACCCCAATCCGTTAACCCCCTGTTCACCACCATGGCGGGGAAATGTTTCCCTGCCCCAAACGATCCGCCACAATACCCCGGAAGTGTCTTTGCCCTGCCGTCTTCCTGCCCCATTCCGGGATCAATCCTGACCCATCACTCCGACTGACTGCCAAGGGGTAAACAATGGATCGACTGACGGAAATGGAAGCTTTTGCCACGGTCGTGGACCAGGGCGGCTTCACCGATGCGGCCAAGAAGATGGGGATTTCCAAGTCGGCCGTCTCCAAGCACGTCTCGGCCCTGGAAGCCCGACTTGGGGCGCGGCTTTTGAACCGGACGACGCGGCGGGTTTCGCCGACCGAGATCGGGCTGGCCTATTACGACCGCGCGCGCCGCGTGCTGAACGACGCCGGAGAGGCCGACGCGTTGGTGACCTCGATGCAATCGGCGCCTTCGGGGCTGTTGCGCATCAGCGTGGCCACCGACTTCGGGGTGAACCTTCTGTCGCCGATCCTGGGGGATTTCCTGCTGGAATATCCCGACATCACGGTGAACATGGTCCTGAACAACCGCTATGTCGAGCTGATCAGCGAAGGGTTCGACATGGCGATCCGGGTTGGCGAGCTGGAGGACAGCTCGCTGCGTGCCCGGAAGCTGGCCGAGACGACCAAGAAGATGATCGGCGCGCCGAGCTATTTCCAGAAATTCGGGCGTCCGATGAAGATCGACGACCTGAACGACCACAAGCTGTTGCACTATTCCAACCAGGCCAATGGCAATGTCTGGAAGGTCATCGCCCCTTCGGGGGAAAAGCGGCAGATCCGCACGGCGGGCTGGCTGACGGTGAACGACGGGCAATCGCTGTTGAATGCCGCCGTTTCGGGCCTGGGGATCGCCTATCTGCCTTCGTTCCTCTACTCCGACGCGATGCGCCAGGGTCTGGTCGAAGAAGCCATCCCGGGCCTGCCGGTCGAGGTTCAGGGCATCTATGCCGTCTATCCGCCGGGTCGCTTCACCCAACCCAAGGTGCGCGCCTTCATCGACTTCCTGGCGCGGCGCTTCCTGGAAAAGGGGCCGGACGCCTGGTAACTCCGGCGCCGCGTCCATCACCGCGTTCTGGCGCGCTCCGGGTCAAGCCCGGGGCGCCTTTGCCCTTAAAGCGCCGGCGCCAGCATGACCTCGACGCGGCGGTTCTTCGCGCGGCCCTCGGGCGTGTGATTGTGGGCCCGGGGCGGGGGATACCCCGCCCGCTGCGCGTCGATCTGCGCCCCCGAGGCGCCCAAGGCGACCAGCGCCGCCTCGACCGAGGCCGCGCGCTTCTTCGACAGCGCCACATTCGCCGCCAGCGCGCCCGAGGCATCGGTATGGCCGACCAGCGTCACCTTGCGGTCGGGATGGGCGATCAGCCAGGCCGCCAGGGCCTTCAGCGAGGCGTAATCGGCCGGTTCCAGCGCGCCCGAACCCGAGGCGAAGCGCAAATCCTCCAGCACCGCGGCGCCGGTCGCCCGAAAGGCCGCGTCGAAATCGGTCAGCGCGGGGGGGCTGTCGGTCGCCGCCTGCGAAGGTTTGTCCTCCACCACCGGCGCCGCGGCGACGGGCTTTGCGGCCGGGTCGATGGGCGTCACGCTCGACACCTGCACGAAGCCCTGGTCGGCGGTGCGGCTGACCAGCAGGGCGATGACCTCTTTGCCCGCCGCCACCGGCTTTTCGGCCAAGAGATAGCGATAATCCCCGAGGTCGACATGCATCTGCGGCTCGGGCAGCACGGCCATGCCGTAGCGGAAGTCGAACCCGCCGCAGGCATCCGCCTCGCAGGTAAAGACCGTCCGGTAGCCCTGCGCCGCGATCTGCCCGGCCAGGGGCTCGAACAGCTGCAGCGTCGTCAGCCGTCCCTGCAGCCGATAGGCGCGCTGCTCGACCGTGCCTTCGGCCTCGCGCAGCGGGATCAGCCCCTCGTCGAAGGGCCCCTCGGGCAGGCGCAAGGAGGACGGGCTTTCGCCGCGCCCGCCGATCTCGGTCGCGGGGGCGGGCATGTCCAGAAGCGGTGCGGCAAGGCCCGGCCCGGCGCAAAGCAGACAGGGAAGGAGGTAACGCAGCAAAGGGGCCTCAGGGCGCTTGGACGCGGTAGTGATACTGTCCCACAACCTGCATCCCAAGGGAAGAATAGAGGGCGCGGGCGGCGGTATTCCCCTCGGTGACGGCCAGCGAGAGCGTCTCGGCGCCCGCTTGTGCGGCGAATTGGGCGGCGGCCTGCAGGATGTGACGCCCGGCGCCGCGGCGGCGCAGGGCGGGGCGGACCTCGACGGCATGGATCATGGCGGCAGTTTCGTGCAGGGCGACGAAGCCTGCGCCCGAGGGCTTGTCGTCGCTGCGGGCCAAGATCGCGGCTTTGGGGCCTGTCGCACGCTCCATCACCGCGACGCGCGCCGGGCCGATGCCGGCCTCGGCCCAGATGTCGCGGGCGATCTCCATTGGCGGCCAATGCGGGAAGGTCGTCATGCGGGGCGCGGGGGCGAAACTCGCGACCGGGGCGGCGTAGCCAACCACCGGGTCGATCAGGCGATAGCCGCGGGCGTCGAGGGCGGCATCCAGGGCCTCGTCGCCGGGCCAGAGGACGAAAAGCGCCTCCTGCCCCAGGGCGCGCATCGCCTCTTCGGCCTCGGCCAGGTCGGCGGGCGCCCAGGCCCCCCGCAGGCTCGCCGCCGAGACGCGCTTGCCGCCGCCCGCGCCCCGGCGCAGCAGGAAAGGCCCGTGGGGGAGAAGCTCTGCCGCGGGCCAGGTGGCGTCCAAAGTGTCGCGAAAGCTCATGCGAAAAGCGCGCTGAGCGCCGCGAAAGCCGCATCCAGCCGCACCGCATCATGGCCGCGGATCACCAGGTTCGTCCCGTAATTTCCGTTCAGGTTGAACGGATAAGAGCCCATCTGCAAATCCGGCCATTCCGCGTTGAAGGCGGCAAAGGCCGTCGCGATCTCGCCCTCGCCGCGGTCCAGCCGCAGGGTGCGCGACAAAAGCGGCTGGCCGCGGGTGATGGTGGACAGAACCCCCTCCAGCATCGCCTCGAAAATCTTGGGCACACCGGCCATCACATGGACATTGCCGAGCGTAAAGCCCGGCGCGACCGAGACCGGATTGTCGATCAGGGTCGCCGTATCGGGGATGCGGGCCATGCGCTGCCGCGCCTCGTTGAACTCCATCCCGCGCGAGGCGTAGTGGGCGCCCAGCAAAGCCATCGCATCGGCGCGGTGGGTGATGGCGACGCCGAAAGCCGCGGCCACCGCATCGGCGGTGATGTCGTCATGCGTCGGCCCGATCCCGCCCGAGGTGAAGACATGGTCATGCCCGCGCAGCGCGCGGATAGCCGCGACGATGGCGTCATGGTCGTCGGCCACGACCCGCACCTCGCGCAGGGCGACCCCATGCTCGGTCAGCTTGCCGGCGAGGTGATACATGTTGCTGTCGCGGGTGCGGCCCGACAGGATCTCGTCGCCGATCACCAGCATGGCGGCTGTCTGGTTCGTCATCTCGGGCCCTCTGGCAATGTCGCGGCCGATCCCTTATCTAGGGCCGGAACGAAAAGGGCAATCCCGATGGAAGACACGCGCGGCCGCATCACCAAGGACGGCATCCGCATCTATGAAGACGCGGATTTCGTCGGCATGCGCGAAGCGGGGCGGATCGCCGCGCAGATCCTGGACGATGTGGGCGCGGTGGTTCGCCCGGGCGCCACGACGCAAGAGATCGAGGATTTCATCCGCGCCGAGATCGAGCGGCACGGGGTGGTCTCGGCCACGGTCGGCTATCGCGGCTATCAGCACGCGAGCTGCATTTCGGTCAACCACGTGGTCTGCCACGGGATTCCGGGGGCCAAGATCCCGGGGCGGTCGTCGGATGTGCTCATCGACCAGGATATCCTGAACATCGACGTGACGGTGATCGTCGATGGCTGGTTCGGCGACAATTCCCGGATGTATGTGGCGGGCCAGGCGAAACCCTTCGCCGAGCGGCTGATCAAGGTGACGCATGAAGGCCTGATGCGCGGCATCGCGGCGGTGAAGCCCGGCAACACCTTCGGCGACATCGGCCATGCGATCCAAAGCTTCGTCGAGGCCAACCGCATGTCGGTCGTCCGCGACTTCTGCGGCCACGGGCTGGGGCGGGTCTTCCACGCGCCGCCGAACGTCTTGCACTATGGCCGCCCGGGGACGGGCGCGGTGCTGGAGGAAGGCATGATCTTCACCATCGAGCCGATGGTGAACCTCGGGAGGCCGGAGACCAAGGTTCTGGCCGACGACTGGACCGCGATCACGCGGGACAAGAGCCTCTCGGCGCAATACGAACACTCGGTCGGCGTGACGGCGACGGGCTGCGAGATCTTTACGCTCTCGCCGGGTGGGAAGTATTTCCAGTTCTAAGAGCGCGCGCTTGCGGACGCCCCGGGGGCCGTCTGCCCCCGGACCCCCGAGAGATATTTGAGCAAGTATGAAAGAGGCAGAGAGCTCCTGTATTCACATTTGCGCAAATATCCCCGCCGGAGGCCGTCCCCGAGCCGGTTGGCTGCAAGCCAGAGGCGAGATGAAAAATCTTGCGCGCAAGCGCTCGTTCAGGTCGTGACCTCACCGCCGCGCGACGGGCGGGGGGCGCCGAGCCTTGGGTGCAGGCGGCCCGCCATCAGGAAGGCGCCGCCCATCAGCGCAGCGGTAGCGGCGAAAATCCCCGCGGTCGGTGCCACCATCAACACCGCCCAAGCCATGCCCGGCGTCAGCACCGAGGACACGTCGCGAAAGCTGGCATAGATCGCCGACATCTCGGTCCGTTGCGAAGGTTTGACCGACATCAGGAACGGCAGCCCGCCGATCACGTCCAGCGTCACCAGCAGAACCGAGGCCGCCATCAGCACGCCGACCGAAGCCCAGGGCAGGGGCGAGACCAGGGCCGCCAGCAGGAAGAGCCCGCCGCAAAGTGCAAAGGCCCGGCGCACCGAGATGCGCACCGAGGCCCGCCGCGCCAGTTTCAGGATCAGCGGCGAAAAGATCAGCATCGCGTTCGAAATCGACAAGGCCGTGCCGCCGACATTGGGGCCGAGCCCCTCTTCGATGCAGAAATAGGGCAAGTAGACGACATAGACCCACCAGCCGGTGGAGCGGATGACGGCAAAGCTCCACCCCGCGATCAGCCGCGGCTGGGTCAGGAAACGGCCCAGGAAGGCCAGCGGGTTCAGCCCCTGCGGCTCGGCCTTGGCGATCTTCTTGCCATGGCCCAGCCGCAGCATCTGGAAGGTCGCCAGCTGCGCCAGGGCAAAGCCTCCGGCCAGAAGGAAGGGCAGCGGCGGCCATAGCGCATGCAGCCAGACCCCGCCCATCGGCCCGATCGTCCAGGGCGCGGCGGCGACCACCATCTGCAGGCTTTGCACCTTGCCCAGCTTCTCGCGCTCGACATTGTCCAGCACATAGGCGTTGAAACAGACGAAGGTCGTCGCCGTCGCCATCGAGTTGCAGGCCAGCGCCAACGTCACCGTCAGGGGCGTGCCGGCATAGGCCAGGGCCGTCGCGATCAAATAGAGGCAGCAGCCGGCGGAATAGGTGTAACCCCTTGGGATCAGGCGGGTAATCGCCGGAACCATCAGCCCCCAGGACAGGCTGACCAGCCCCACGAGGAAATAGGCCTCCGAGGCGCCGACAGCACCGCCCATCGCGTCATGCACCACCAGCGGCATGACCGAAATCAACGTGCCGCGGACCGAGGCTTCAAGGCCTGCGAGGGCGGCGAAATGCCAAAGGGGACGAGACGGGACCATGCGCCCTTTATGCCCCGGCCACGGGCGCGGGCTGGCTTGGGCGCGACGCGGGCGTTCAGTCCGCGACAGAAATATGACGTTCCACCCAGGCGTGCAGGCGGGCGCGGGCATCGGGCAGGGGGGCATCCGGCAGGGCCTTGGCCAGGAAATGCCGGGTGAGCGTCAGGCCGGCATCCGGATCGACCGCGCCATTCGCCCCCGGCCGCAGCATCCGCGGCAGGGGCAGAAGGCGGGGCGCCCAGTCGCCCGCGGCCTCGCGCGAAATCGCCCGGCCGGTCTTGGGCGAGACATAGGCCAAGTCATGCGCCAGCCCGGTCACCGCGCAGGCGCCGAGATCCAGCGCATAGCCGATCTCTTCCAGCAGGCTCAGCTCCCAATGAATATAGCTGGCCAGCCAGTCCTCGGATTCGGCCAGATGATCGAAAAGGCCAAGGGTCCGGGTGTAAAGCCCGGGGTGGGGGTCGCGTTCCGGTAGAGAAATGTGAAGCAGGGACACGGCAGAGGCGAGCGCAGCCAGCCTGCCCCGATGCTCCAGGATCGCCGCGCGCGAGGCCTTGGGCTCCAGCGTGATCGTGCCGAGCTGGTCCTCCAGCCGCGCCCGCCAGCGCAGTTGCAGCTGCGTGCCGGGGATCATCACCCCCGCCATCCGCCGCGAGCCGCCACCGCGCACCACGCCCAGGTGTCGGCCATGGGCGGCGGTCAAGACCTCGACGATGGCCGAAGACTCGCCATGCGGGCGGGAGCTTAGAAGGATGCCGTCGTCTTGCCAGTCCATGGCCTAGCTTGCACCGGGGGGCGCCTTGGTCAAGTCGGCGCCTTTGGTCAGGCGGCGGCGGGGTCCATCCAGAAGGGTCCGAAGCCGTTGCCGTCGGGGTCTTCGAAGGCGGTGGAATACATGAAGCCCAGATCCTCAGGGTCATGCAGGCTGCGGCCCCCGGCGGCGAGGGCGGCAGCGGTCATCGCATCGACCTCGGCGCGGCTGTCGCACGAGAGGGCGAAAAGGCAGGTCGCCCCTTCCGCGGGCAGGACCAGCGGCTTGGGTGAATGCTCGCGGAACTGGGCGTGGGTCGAAAGCATCAGGAAGATCGCCTCCGAGACCGCGATACAGGCCCAGTTCTCGCCCGACATGGCCTCGTTGATCGAAAAGCCAAGCGCCTCGTAGAAGCCCCTCGCGCGGGGGATGTCGGTCACGGGCAGGGTGATGAACAGCTGGCGGGGCATCGGCGGGTTCCTTTGTTTGATGTCAAAGTAACGGGCGATGCAGGCCGAGTCAACGCTCTCCGATCGAGGTGCCCGCGATCCGGTCCCAGGGCATGACCGCGCGGCGCGCCAGGAAAGAAAGCCCCATCATGAGGGCCAAACCTGCAGATATGGCCAGCCCCGGCGATGCGACTTCGCCAAGCAGGAGCGCACACAGGACGGGGCTGGTCCGAATGGTCTCGTGCAGGGCCTTTGGCAGGAGGCCGCCCGAGACGCGCAGGCGCACGAGTGCCTTGCCTGGGGTCGAGCCGAAGATCACCAGGCAGAACCAGGACGAAATGACAAGGCACAGCGCCGCCAAGAGATCCGGTGCAGGTCTTGGCATCGGCAGCGCTGGAGTGGCCATGACAAGCGGTCTGCCATCGGTCAGGGCGACGGTGATGACCTGGAAGGCGCCGATGAAGACCCCATCGAGGAAGCGGTCGCAGTCTTGAGTGTCGGTGACCTTGCCCGATGTGCCCTCGGGCAGCGCGACAAAGGCCGAAACGAGGAAACCTTCGTCGTGCCAAGGATAACAGGTCTGGCGCCAAAGCCCGAGAAGCGGGCGAAACTGCGGGCCCGTCCACGGCAAGGAAACCGTGCCCGAGACGTGGTCGCTTTCGGGTTGCACACCACGGTCTGGGGGCGCGTGGAGGGCGGAGGTCAGGAG
>CAMFIX010000073.1 GCA_945952425.1 uncultured Pseudorhodobacter sp.
ATGGGCCTTGCGGTCTTCGAGGGCGCGCTCTCGACCTGCGCCATCCGCGTCAGCGCGGCCGCGTGACGCGATGGCTTCTGTCTCCATCGCCCCGGTGGGCTAAGCCTTCTGCGGCCAGAAGGTGCTGGCCGACCTGAATGTCGCGATCCCCGACGGCGCCTTCGTCGTGCTGGTGGGCCCCTCGGGCTGCGGGAAATCGACGCTTTTGCGGATGATCGCGGGGCTGGAAGAGATCACCGCCGGAGAGATCATGATCGGCGGGCGGGTGGTCAACGCCTTGGCCCCCAAAGAGCGCGACATCTCGATGGTCTTCCAGAACTATGCGCTCTACCCGCATATGACGGTGGCCGAGAACATGGCTTTCTCGCTGACCCTCGCCGGGGCGTCCAAGGCCGAGAAGGCCGAACATGTCGCCCGCGCCGCGGCGATCCTGGACCTCGGGCCCCTGCTCGCGCGCTATCCGCGGCAGCTTTCGGGCGGGCAAAGGCAGCGGGTGGCGATGGGGCGGTCGATCGTCAGGAACCCCAAGGTCTTCCTCTTCGACGAGCCCTTGTCGAACCTGGATGCCGAACTGCGCGTCTCGATGCGGGCCGAGATCAAGGCGCTGCACCAAAGGCTGGGGACGACCATCGTCTATGTCACCCATGACCAGGTCGAGGCGATGACCATGGCCGACCAGATCGTGGTGATGAACGGCGGGCGGATCGAGCAGGTCGGCGCGCCCCTGGATATCTACGACGCCCCGGCCAATACGTTCGTGGCGTCCTTCATCGGCTCTCCGGCGATGAACCTCTTGCCTGCGCGGGTCGAGGGCGGGGTCGCGAGGGTGGGCGAGACGGGTATGCCCTTGGGCCGCCCCCTGCCGGAGGGCGCCATCACTTTGGGCCTGCGCCCCGAACATCTCGTGCTGGCCGACCAGGGCCTGCCCGCGACGGTGCAAGTGGTGGAGCCGACCGGCGCCGAGACGCATCTGGTCGCCGAGGTCGCGGGGGCGCGCGTCACCGCCGTTCTGCGCGACCGGGTGGCGATCCGGCCGGGCGACAGGGTTCATCTCGCGCCCTCTGGCGCCGTCCATGCCTTCGATGCGGTCAGCGGCCTGCGGCTTTAGCGCCCCCGGATCAGGTCGGAGAACGACTTGCTGCCGTCATAGGTCTGGGCAATCGGCGTAATCAGCGCCGCCGCATCGCGGGTCTCCGAGGGCAGGGCGTCGATGACGCCAAGGTCGGTCAGGTAGTCCGGCAGCTGGCCCGACAGGATCAGCCGCCGATCCAGCGGCAGATCGGGTTTCAGGCTATGCGCAAGGCTCCAGACCGTGGTCGTGCAATTGGCGGTCAGCGTGTTGTAAAACGCCGGCCGCGCCTCCAGGCTTTGCGCCAGCGCGACATAGGACAAAAACAGCGTCCGGCGCTGCTCGGCCGTCAGATGCACGGGGTAAAGCCGCACCTGCTCTTTGCGGAAATTGGTGCGCAGCTTGACGATGTCCTCCTCGGTCGCCCCGATCAGCACCTGTTCGAACTGCCGGAAGAACCCGCCGATTTCGTTGAACTCTTCGCCCTTCTCGCGGCGGATCTCGACGGAAAACACCACCTGGCCGCAATCGGCGAACCCGAAGCTCACCAGCAGATGGGCGATGTTCGGATTGCTCCAGACCGAGGTCAGCATGTCGACCGATTGCAGCTGACCCAGCGCGCAGGCCTTGGTCGTCCAGCGCGGCGTGGCGTCGGTCTCCGAGGTCCAGGCGAAGTCGCGCAGGTCGCTCAGCGTCACTAGGTCGCCCGTCACCTTGGCCTTGACCCCGCGCGAGACGTCGATGTCCCAGTCGCGGTCCTGCCGCGGGGTGATGGTCTGATACCAAAGTGCTGTGACCGCGGCCGAGGCCGCCAGCAGTGCCCAGCCCGAGCGGCGCGAGCGGAAGGCGCGCAAGGCGAGGGCACCCACGGCCGCCACCCCCAGCGCGCCCAGCACCCCCCAGCGCAAGGCGCCGCCCAGATGCAGCCAGATCGCCGTCCCCGCCCAAAGCGCGCCCCCCAGCGTCAAGAGCCAGAACACCAGATGGGCCAGAACACGGCCAAGGCGGGCAAGAAAAGGCAACATCGGGGTCTCCGTCCGGGTCATGAAATGCCGGAAGGCTAGGGGCAGGCGCCCGCCGATGCAACGCGCTATATCCCGCAAAGCTCCGAGCGCGTCAGGAAACGGCGCGCACGCCCGTTGTCCAGGCTGAACATGCCGCCGCGGCCAGGCACCGTGTCGATGACCAACCGCATGTGCTTCCAGGCCTCGTATTGGCTGGCCGAGATGTAAAACCCCATGCCGTGATCTCGGCCAGCAGCGCCAAGGCTGCCGACGTCGCCTCTAGCCGATCCCTTTCACTGGTCCCTAAATATCCACGGGGGTTCCAAGGGGGAGCGTGCTCCCCCTTGGCCAGGGGGTCCGGGGGGCGGGAGCCCCCCGGCTTCCTCTCAGAAGAACCCCAGCTTTTTCGGCGCAAGGCTGCGCCGGGGCGAGGGGTCTGCCAGCGGCGGGTGGCAGGGGAAGGGGGCCGACATGCGCGACAGCGCGGTGTTTCGCCTCAGGAAATGCTGGTCGCGGTGGATGGTGACGGGGGGCGCCTCGACCCGGCAGGTGCCGATCGCATTGGTGCCCTGGACCCGCTCGCTCCACCTTGTGCCGGTCCAGAGCCCCCAGCCGGCGAAATCCGGGTCACCACAGGCCGCGCCGCCTCGCGCCCCGCGTCAGGGCGGCGCTGACCTTGTCGGCATGTGTTTCGCGCACCATCCCGCCCTCCCGAAGCAGGGGGAGCTCAGTCCTCCACCCCGATCATCACATCCGAAGCCTTGATGACCGCCCAGGCCTTTTGCCCGACCTGCAGCCCCAACTCCTCGACCGCCTCGTTGGTGATCGAAGAGGTCACCGTGGCGCCCCCGACATTCAGCCGCACATGGCTGGTCACTGCGCCCGTGACGATTTCGACGACGATGCCTTGAAGCCGGTTGCGGGCGCTGAGACGCATGGGATTGCCTTTCGTTATGTATGTATAAACATATCGGAGCCGGAGGCGGCCTGTCCAGTGCGACCAATGTCGCGGGGGGCGGCAAAGCCGAAGCCCTGCAGATGGGCGGCGACGGCGGGGATAAACACATCAGGCCGCGCCAAGGCGTCGATCCGCTCGCGCCCTGCCCCGGGCGCGGCTGGCGCTGGCCCAGATCGTCACGGGGGTTAGGTCGTCCGGCATCTCTTTAGATACGTTTGCATGAACACATCGCGCCGTAGCCGAAATGGGGCGGGCGATGTCCATGGCAAGCGTGGGCTTCGCCGCCGTCACGATGACGGTCAAACCCCGATGCGGGGCCGAAGCCTGGCCGCGCCGCCGATGCTGACCGACGGCGCGCGCTCAGGCTTAGGGCAAGGCCAGCATGTTGAAGGTCTTGGAGCCGACCGGCGGCGGGCCCTTGAACTCCAGCGTGCCGGTGTAGTCCTTGTTCGGCCGCCACTCCAGCTTGTCGACCTCGTTGTTGGGATACATCGTCACCAGCTTGAAGTCGTCGGTCTTGTTGGCGCGGCGATAGATCGCCGTCACGCCCATGACCATGTTCTTGCCGTTTTCATCGGTGTCGGCCAGCTTGACGTTCAGCTTCTTGAACAGCTCGTCCAGGCTGATGTCGCCGTCCTGGAATTCGTGCAGGTATTTCTTGGCCGTCGGCTCGTCCAGGAACTGGCTCTGCTTGCCCTTCTTCTTCATCATGTAACCCCAGCCCGCCCCGCCGCTTTCGGCCTGGCCGAGGGTGATCTCCAAGGTCTTGAAATCGTTGTATCCCGGGCCGGTCTTCTTGTACTGCTCATATTTCGCGAGCTTCTTGGCGATGCCGTCCACGATGTCGAAAGCGCGCTTTTCCAGGACCGGCGTCGCCCAGAGCGAGCCGATCAGCGAGGCGCCGCTGTTGGAGCCGGAGGCCGCGATGCTCTTGGCGGTCTTGTCGACATCGGTGATGACGCGCTTGCCGTCCTCTTCGGCATAGGTGATGTCGATGGCGTTCCAGCGCACCGTCGTGCCGGTGGCCTTGCCCTTGTCGTCGCGGTCCACGCTGCGTTGCGCGGTGCCCGAGGGGTTCGAGGCGCTGTCGGGCGTCACGCCGGGGCCGCGGGCCTTGACCTTGGGATTGGTCATATTGGTGTCGAGATAGGCCTCGCTGGTCGCGGCGCGCACGCCTTGGCCCTCCAGCCCGGTCTGCGGCCCGTGACGGCCGATGCCGTGCTTGCCGTCCGAGATTTCCTGCTTCAGCTGCTTTTCGCGCCATTCGATCGCGGCGCCCATCTCCTCCAGCGTGGTCTTGATCTGCGCCTTGGCCGTCGCGACCGGAATGTCGTCGAAAAGCTTGTCCAGCTTGGACATGTCCTTTTCTGCCTGCTCGGCGATGCGCTTCAGGTTCGGATCGACATTGGCCGCCTTTTCCAGCCGCTTCAACAGCTCGGCATGTTCGCGGCGCTGCTTGTCCAGGGCCTCGCGCGCGCCGTTCAGCCGCTTTTCGGCGACGTCGAAATCCTTCAGCAGGGTCGAGGGATCGCCGCCCTTCTCCTTCATCTCCATGATCTGGTAGCGGATTTTCTCCAGCGCGCCGCGTTCCTGGTTGACCAGCTTCTCGGCGCTTTTCACCCAGGTGACCTTTTTCTCGATCACCCCCACCAGCCGCTCGGCCTCCGAACCCGCCAGCGGATCGGGGTTGCCCTCCTTCACCTGCTTGGCCTTGGCCTCCATCGCAAGCTTGGCATATTTCAGGATCATGGCGTCGAGCGCGTTCAACACCTCGACCAGCTTGGCGGTGCCGAGCTTTTCGCGCGCCGTCTCGGCCTCGCCCCATTTCTTGCGCAGCGCGCCGCGTTCCTCGTCGGTGATCAGCGCCTTCACCTTGTCGAAGCGCTCCATCACCTTGTCCCACAGCTTGGCCGCATCCTCGGCCGCGCGGTCGGTCTTGGAGCCGGGGCCTTCGGGCTTGACCATGTTCAGCTTGTCGACCGCGGTTTCCAGCGCCTTCAGCCGCTTGCGCAGGTCGGGCAGGTCGAGCGGGTCTTCGTCGGCCAGTTCTTCGATCTCGTCGCGCATCTTGCGCAGGGCCTCGACCCCGCCGCCGACCATGCCCTTGGGGATGCGGCCATAGGCCTTGCGCGCCTCGGCGGCGATGTTATCGGCCTGCTCCTGCTCGGGGTCGGAGGATTTGCCCGCCCCGGTCAGCGTCGGATTGGCCTCCAGACCGTCGGACAGCACGGCCCTGATCTTGGGCCCGATCTCCTTCATCAGCTTTTCCAGCCGGTCTTCCTTGATCTTGCCCTTGGAGAGGATGATGTTCAGCAAATCGTCCTTGATGAAGCATTCGCCCATCGCCTGCACGGTCGAGCCGTCCTTCAGCGTCTTCAGATCGCCCGCCGGAACCTTGCCGAACAGCAGCATCTGGATCTTGGAGCCGCCCTGGTCGATCCCGTCGTAGTAATAGAACTTCTGGATCGTGTTGCTTTTCAGCTGGGTTGTGAATTCGGTCTTGACCTGCTTGAGATACTTCCCGCGGTCGGCGGTCAGTTCGGGGATGTTGGTGAATGCCATGACGCGCCTCCGGTCGAGCGATGAGAGCCCGAGTAAAACGCTGCAACCCTGAGTCGATCAATAGGCCATCGGGGGGGAAAATCAGGGCGCCGCGCCCCCCGAGGGGCTCAGCCCCACAGCACGCCGCGCTCGACCTCGTGCAGATAGTGGAAGACGGGCGCCCGAACCCCGGCGCGGCGGCGGATCTCGACCAGCTCGGGGCTTTCGAAGAAGGCCCGGGCCGCGGCCAGAGAGGTCCAGCGCGAGAAATGCACGACCTGGGCGGCATCGGTCTCGGCGGCCAGCAGGTGGTATTCCAGCTCTCCGGCCGCATGGCGGATGCCGGCGGCCTGGTCGAAGATCGCCTTCCATTTCGGGTAATCGGCGACCTCGTGCAGGATCAGGACATAGGCTTGGCTCATTGCGGTGCCCTTTCGCGGTGATAGAAGGCCAGTTTGTTGCCGTCGAGGTCGCGGATATAGGCAAAGCGGCCCCAGTCGCCGCGCGGGCCCGGCGCGCCTTCGTCGCGGGCCCCAAGGCGCAGGGCCAGGGCGTGGAGGCTGTCCACCTCTGCCGCCTCGACCCGGAAGGCCAGCATCGTGCCATTGCCGGGATGGGCGGGCGCGCCGTCGTGGGGGCGGACGATCATCAGCGCCGTCTCGCCCAGCAGGTAGATTTCACCGGCAGGACCGGGCTTCCACCGGCGGCCCCCCATGGCGGCGAAGAGCGCGTCGTAAAAGGCGAGCGCGCGGGGGAAGTCGTTTGTGCCAAGGCAGGCGTAACCGAGCGTGGCCATTTGGGCTCCTTTCAGCGGCGGTTGATCCAGGCGTCGATCTGCGGGGTCGCGCGGGCCGCGATGCGGGCGAATTCGGCGCGTTCGATCTCCAGCCCCTCGGCGATGGGCGCGTTCAGCCCGCGCTGGACGGCGGCCAGGATATGGGGCAGGGCGGTCGGGTGGCGCAGGATGCGGTGGGCCAGCGCGAAGGCCTGGGGCAGCAGCTCTGCCGGGGCGACCACGCGGTTGACGAGGCCAAGCTCTTCCGCCCGCCGGGCCGAGAAATCGTCGCCGGTCAACAGCAGCTCCAGCGCGCGCTTGCGGCCGGCCAGGCGGGGCAGGCGCTGCGTGCCGCCGAAGGTCGGCGGGATGCCAAGCCGCACCTCGGGCTTGGCGAAGCGCGCGGTTTCCGACGCCAGGGCCAGCGCGGCGGCCTCGGTGATCTCGCAGCCGCCGCCATAGGCCAGGCCATTGACCGCGGCGATGACGGGTTTGGCGAAACCCTCCAGCCGGGCGGTCAGCGCCTGGCCCCGGCGCGAGAAATCCCGGGCGGCAAGGTCGGCGCCCCCCGCGATGCTGGCGGCGAATTCGGGGATGTCTCCACCGGCCGAAAACGCCCGCCCCGCCCCGGTCAGGATCACGGCACCGACGGCCGGATCGGCCTCTGCCCGGTCGAGCGCGGCCAGAAGGGCGTCGATCATCCCGTAACTCAGCGCGTTCAGTTTCGCGGGCCGGTTCAGGGTCAAGAGAACGATCGGGCCGTGCGTCTCGTAAAGCACATCCATGGCAACCTCCTTGCAGGGCTGCCGAAACAGTAGCAGGCTGGCCGGGAAAGCAAACTCACTGGTCGGTATACATGGACGCCCCATCTGACACCCGCGACCGCATCGTCAAGGCCGCCGCCCACCTGTTTTACGCCGAGGGCATCCGGGCGGTCTCGGTCGATGCCGTGGCCGAGCGCGCCGGGGTCACGAAGAAGACGCTCTATTACCACTTCACCAGCAAGGGCGAACTGGTCGCCGCTTACCTCGCCGCCCGCGATGCGCCCAACATGGCCGCTTTCGCCCGTTGGCTGGCCGAGGCGGAGGGGCCCTTGCCCGACCGGATGGAGGCTTTCTTCGCCCGTATGGCCAAGGCCGCGCGGCATCCGGCCTGGAAGGGCTGCGGCTTTCTGCGCACCGTGGCGGAGCTTGCGGCCATGCCCGGCCATCCCGCCCGCGTTCAGGCGGCGGCGCATAAAAAGCGGCTGGAGACCTGGCTGGCCGAGACGTTTCGCGCCGAGGGTCTCGCCGCGCCTGAGGCCACGGCCCGGCAGGTGGCGGTGCTGATCGACGGCGCCTTCTCGGCCATGCTGACCCATCGCGATCCGACCTATGCCGAGGCGGCGGGGCAGGCGGCACGCCTGCTGGTCGCGCGATAGCATAACCGGCTTGCGCGCAACGGGGCTTGCCCGGGCCGCGCTCCCGCGCTTTGCTGGCGGGATGGAGCCCATCGCCCTCACCATCCGCCAGGCCCGCCGCGCGACCTTTCGCGCGCTGCACGGCACGACCCCCGGGCTGATCCGGGTGCTAAGCGGCCTCAAACGCCTGCGCATCGGGGCGCGGGTGCTGGAGATCCCGGCGGGCGCGCTGGCCGTTCTGGCGCCGCGCCAGGTGATGGAGGTCGAAAACCGCCCCGCCGCGGGGGCGCCCTACAAGGCCGCGCTCGTCGTCCTGCCCGAGCCCTTGGTCGATGCGATCCGCGCCGAGACCGGCCCGGGCGAGCCGATGCGCGCCTCGACAAGGGGGGTGGCGCTGGCGGCCTTCGACCGGGCGGCGGCCTGGCTGGGCGACCCCCTGGTGCCGGCCCGGCTGCGCATCCATGCCCTGCGCGAGGTTCTGCTCTGGCTGGCCGAAGAGGGGATCGGCTTCGGCCCCGCCACCTTGCCCGGGGTGACCGACCGGCTGCGCGGGCTGCTGTCGGCCAGCCCCGACCGCGACTGGCGCGCCCCCGAGGCCGCCCGGGCGCTTGGCCAAAGCGAGCCGACGCTGCGCCGCCACCTGGCGGGCGAGGGCACCAGCTTTACCGCGCTTTTGGCCGATGTGCGGATGGAGACGGCCTTGGGGCTGCTGCAGGGCTCCACCCTCTCGGTCAACCGGATCGCGCTGGAGGTGGGGTACGCCTGCCCCTCGCGCTTTGCCCTGCGGTTTCGCAAGCGCTTCGGCCTCGCCCCTTCCGACCTGCGCCGGGGTGAGCGGATCGGCATGGAAGTCGAGCCCCCCGGCACGGCGAAGGGGCTGGAGCGGGTCTAACCTGGCGGCCTCCACAATGGAAAGGCTTCGACCATGCGTTATCTTCTGCCGCTTCTTTTCCTCGCCTCGCCCGCCCTGGCCGAGATGACCCTGACGCTTCCCGATGCGCCCGATGGCAAGATGCCCGCGGCGCAGGTGCTGAACGGGTTCGGCTGCACGGGGGGCAATCTCTCGCCGGCGCTGCACTGGACGGGGGCGCCGGAGGGGACGCAAAGCTTCGTCGTCCTGATCCATGACATCGACGCGCCGACCGGCTCGGGTTTCTGGCATTGGGCGGTCTTCGGCCTTCCGGGGGGGACGACCGACCTGGCCGCGGGGGCGGCCCTGCCCGCGGGCGCCGTGGCCGCGCGCAACGACTTCTCGCACAACCAGTACGACGGCGCCTGTCCGCCCCCGGGCCCCGCGCATCGCTATGTCGTCACGGTTTTCGCCATGCCGCAGCCAAGCCTGCCGCTGGACGAGACCGCCTCGGCCGCCATGGTGGGCTTTTTCGCCAACACGGGCGCGCTGGACAAGGCGAGCCAGACCCTGACCTACGGCCGCTAGCCTGTCTGAGCGCCTTGCCGCAACGCCCGGGGCTGCCCCCGGGCGTTGTTCTTATGCAACAGATGGAATGTGTTTGCGGGTTTAGGCGCGCGATCCGGGCAAGGGAGGTGGCAGGCCGGGGTTATACATGCATATCTTTATATATGATACCCGCCCCAAGGATTGCCGCCATGCGCCCGCTTCTCTGTTTCGCCCTCCTGGCGCTTTGCCCGCTGCCCGCCCTGGCCGAGCCTCTGCGCCCCGTCGCCGTCACCGAATGGAAGGCGGTCTATGGCCAGGTCGAGCCGCGCGACCGCATCCCGGCGCGGGCGCGGCTGGGGGGGACGCTGGTGGAGCTGTCGGTCGTCGAGGGTGACCGGGTGACGGCGGGGCAGGCCATCGGGCGGATCGAGGATCAGAAGCTGGCCTTCCAACGCGATGCGCTTGGCGCGCAGCAAAGCGCGCTGCAGGCGCAGCTCGCCCATGCCGAGGCCGAGCTGAACCGGGGCGAAAGCCTTCTGAAACAGGGGGTTGCGACGGCGCAGGGGCTCGACGCCCTGCGCATGCAGGTCCAGGTGC
>CAMFIX010000074.1 GCA_945952425.1 uncultured Pseudorhodobacter sp.
TGATGACAATTCGCAAGGTGCGCGCCGCCGCCAATCCGGCCCTGCGAATCGAAGGCGTTGTTCTGACCATGTCCGATGCGCGCAATCGGCTCAGCCAACTGGTCGAGGCCGATGCGCGGCAGAACCTCGGCGAACTGGTTTTTCGCACCGTGATCCCACGAAATGTGCGCCTCAGCGAAGCGCCCTCTTACGCCAAGACAATCCTGCAGTATGATCCACTGTCACGAGGCGGTGAGGCCTATCGGAATCTGGCGACGGAATTCCTGGAACGGCACCCGCTGCACAAAGATCGCACCAAGGCAGGCTGAGGCAAGGAGAGAAACATGGAAAAACGCGGACTGGGTAGGGGGCTCTCGGCCTTGCTGGCCGATGCCAATCTGACGAGTGCGGCCGAGCCCGCGCGCCCGCTCAAGGCGGAGCAATCGGTGCCGGTCGATCACCTGCATCCCAATCCCGACCAGCCGCGCAAGACCTTTGCCCCCGAGGCGCTCGAGCAGCTTGCCCAGTCGATCCGCCAGAAAGGCGTTATCCAGCCCCTCATCGTCCGTGCGACCGCCGAGCACGACCATTTCGAGATCGTCGCCGGTGAACGCCGCTGGCGCGCCGCCCAGCTCGCCGAGCTTCATACCGTGCCAGTTGTCGTGCGCGACTTCAGCGACGTCGAAGTGCTGGAAATCGCGATTATCGAGAACATCCAGCGCGAAGATCTCAACCCGATCGAAGAAGCCCTCGCCTATCGGCAACTGATGGAACGTTTCGGCCATACCCAGGAGAAACTCGCCGAAGCCCTGTCGCGCAGCCGCAGCCACATCGCCAATTCGATGCGCCTGCTCACCCTTCCCGAAACCGTTCAGCTGATGCTGCGCAAGGGTGAGCTCACCGCTGGCCATGCCCGCGCCCTCATCACCTCCCCCGACCCGACCAAGCTCGCCGTCCAAGCCGTCCAGCGCGGCCTTTCCGTGCGCCAGGTCGAAGAGATGGTCCGCAAAGCGCCCGATCCGCAGCCGAAACCCAAGCGCCCGCGTGCCGAGAAGGATGCCGACACGCGCGCCCTGGAATCCGAAATCAGCGCTAATCTCAACATGGGCTGCCGCATCGACTTCCGCGGCATCGACGAGGGTGGCACGCTGACTCTGTCCTTCCGCACCCTGGAAGAGCTGGACATGCTCTGCGACGTCCTCTCCCGACTCGACCGGCGCGACTACATGGAGCGGTTGTAGCCCTCAGTCCAACAACAGCTCGCGCAACAGCGCATTCAGCACCATCCGACCGGATCGCGTCGCGCGAATCCGGTCGGGCGCCCCGTCGAGGAACCCCCCCGCAACCAGCTCTGCAATCTTCGCCGCATCCATCGGCGCGCCGCGCAGCTTGGCGTAGCGCGCAGGCTCGGCTCCCTCCGACAGCCGCAAAGCGTTCAGCAGGTATTCCGTCGCTTGGTCTGCCCCCTCCGAAAGCTCCCGCGGCAACTCGCCAGCCCCGCCCGCTTCCACTGCGCCCAGCCAGGCCCCCGGAGCCTTCGGCGCTTCCGTCGCCCAGCGTCGCCCGCCCAAGGTCAGGCGCCCATGTGCCCCCGGCCCAACGCCCGCATAATCTCCCAAGCGCCAATAGATCAGATTATGGCGCGCCTCTTGCCCCGGCCGCGCGTGGTTCGACACCTCGTAGGCTGGCAACCCCGCCGCCTCGCAAAGCTCTTGGGTCAGCTCGTACAGCTCGACCGAGAGATCTTCCTCCGGCAGTCCAGGCAAGAGCCCCCGTGCATGCCGCGCCGCAAAAACTGTCCCGTCCTCGATGGTCAGCTGGTACAGCGACAGGTGATCCGGCGCCATCGCCAAAGCCTCCCGCAACTCCGCCCGCCAAGCCTCCGCCGTCTGGTCCTGCCGCGCATAGATCAGGTCGAAGCTCACCCGCCCAAAGGCCTTCCGCGCCACATCATGCGCTTTCCGTGCCTCTGCGACGGTATGCATCCGCCCCAGCCGCCGCAAATCACCGTCGTTCAGGGCTTGAAATCCGATGGAAACCCGATTGACCCCCGCCGCCGCATAATCCGCAAACCGCCCCGCCTCGACCGAACCTGGATTGGCCTCCATCGTCACTTCCAGGTCATTCGCTACAACCCAGGTCGCCCGCACCTTGTCGAGGATCGCCGCAACCAACCCCCCATCCATCAAAGACGGCGTACCGCCCCCAAAGAACACCGTCGACAATAGCCGCCCCTCGGTCTCACGCCCAACCCGTTCGATCTCCGCCAGGTAAGCCGCCTGCCATCGTTCCTGTTCGATCCGCTCGGCCACATGGCTGTTGAAGTCGCAATAGGGGCATTTCGACTGGCAAAACGGCCAGTGCAGGTAAAGGCCGAACCCCCCGTTGCGCCAGTCCTCGCTCATCCCTTGTAGGCCGTCACTTCGATCTCGACCAACATCTCCGGCCGGATCAACCCCGCGATCACCATCGTCGCAGCCGGCCGAATCTCCCCCAGATGCGCCCCCAAAACCGGCACCAGCTCCTCCACCAGCCCCTGGTCCACCACCGTGTATTGCACTCGCACGATGTCGCTCATCGCAAAGCCCGCCTCGGCCAAAACCCCCGCAATCGTCCCGAAACAGTTTTCCGCCTGCGCCGCGATGCCCTCCGGCATGGTCATCGTCGCGTAATCATATCCCGTCACGCCCGATACGAAACACCAACCGCCCTTCACCACGGCCCGGCTATAGCCCATCGTCCGTTCGAACGGCGATCCTGTCGAGATTTGTTTCACGTGAAACACTCCGCTACAAGTTTACGAAATGCATCCGCGCGATGGCTGATGCGGTTCTTCTCATCCTCGCCGATCTCGCCAAAAGTGCGGTCCTGCCCCTCCGGCACGAAGATCGGGTCATAACCATGCCCCAGCTCGCCCCGCATCGGCCAGACGATCTGCCCCGCACAACGCCCCGCCACCACCAACTCCACACCACCCGGCTCTACAATCGCCAAAGTGCAGCAAAACGCCGCCCGGTAAGGCCCAGGCCCAACCGCCTGCAACATGCCCCAGGTCTTCGTCATCGCCCGCCCAAAGTCGCGCGCCCCCGATCCTTCCGCCCAATCCGCCGTGTAAATGCCCGGAGCCCCTCCCAAGGCCGCCACCTCCAACCCCGAGTCATCCGCCAAAGTCACCAGCCCCGATCCCTTCGCCCCGGCCCGCGCCTTCACCAAAGCATTCCCCGCAAAAGACCGCTCCGTCTCTTCCGGCTCCCCCAGCCCGAAGTCCTTCAGCCCCAGAATCTCCACCCCAAAAGGCGATAACAGAGCCTGAAACTCCGCCAGCTTCCCCCGATTGCCGGTCGCCACCAGCAACCGGCTCCCCCGCGCGATCTTCATCCCAAAGCCGCCTTCTGCGCCGCGACCAGCGCAGCAATCCCGCCCGAGGCCAGGTCCAAGAGCACCCCCATCTCCTCCCGCGAAAACGTCGCCCCCTCCGCCGACATCTGCAGCTCGATCATCCGCCCGCGCCCGGTCATGACGAAATTCCCATCCGTCCCCGCCACCGAATCCTCGGCATAATCCAGGTCCAGCACCGCCTGCCCCGCATAGATCCCGCAAGACACCGCCGCCACATGGTCCAGGATCGGGTCCGAAACAATCGCCCCTGCCTTCAGCAATCCGTTCACCGCCAACCGCAAGGCGACGAACCCCCCGGTGATCGAGGCGCAGCGCGTCCCGCCATCCGCCTGCAGCACATCGCAATCCACCACGATCTGCCGCTCCCCAAGCGCCGACCGATCGACCCCCGCGCGAAGCGCGCGCCCGATCAGCCGCTGAATCTCCTGCGTCCGCCCCGATTGCTTGCCCGCCGCCGCCTCGCGCCGCGTCCGCGTCCCCGTGGCCCGCGGCAACATCCCGTATTCCGCCGTCACCCAGCCCAGCCCCGTCCCCTTCAGGAAACTTGGCGGCTTGTCCTCCACGCTCGCCGAGCACAGGACATGCGTCCCCCCCATTTTAATCAGGCAAGAGCCCTCGGCATGTTTCATCACGCCGGTCTCGATCACCACCGACCGCATCTCGTCCAGTTTCCGTCCCGAGGGCCGCATCATCCACCTCTGCTTTATCCACAGGCGCCAGATACGCCCGCCCGGCGCAAAACTTCAACCCTGATTGACGGCGCGACCCAGATTGACGCGCCCCCCTCTCCCTCCCTAAATTCCCGGCATGAGCTCCAAACCCCCCCTCTCCGAACTCAACGACCGCTCGCGCGAAGTCTTCCGCCGCGTCGTCGAAAGCTATCTCTCGAACGGAGACCCCGTCGGCTCGCGCACCCTCACCCGCGCCATGTCCGAAAAACTCTCCGCCGCCACGATCCGCAACACGATGCAGGATCTCGAATTCCTCGGCCTGCTCGACAGCCCCCATATCTCCGCCGGCCGCATCCCGACCGAGATCGGCCTGCGCCTCTTCGTCGACAGCCTGCTCGATGTCGGCGAAATCGCCGAGGACGACCGCTCCAAGATCGAATCCTCCCTCCCGCAAGAGGTCACCGACGTCACCGCCCTCCTCGACCAGGTCGGCGGCGCCCTCTCCCACATCACCCGCTCCGCCTCCCTCGTCCTGGCGCCGAAACAGGAATCCCCCCTCCGTCACATCGACTTCGTCTCCCTCGGCCCCGACCGCGCCCTCACCGTCCTGGTCTTCGCCGATGGCAAGGTCGAAAACCGCGTCTTCACCCCGCCCCCCGGCCAAACCCCCGCCTCCCTGCGCGAAGCCGCCAATTTCCTGAACGCCCTTGCCGAGGGCCGCCGCCTTTCCGACCTGCGCCCCCTGATCGAGGCGCAGATCGCCACCCACCGGCAAGAGATCGACAGCCTCGCCCGCCAGCTCGTCGAATCCGGCCTCGCTCTCTGGCAAAACCCCGGCGAGCGCGGCGAACGCCTCATCGTTCGCGGCCAGGCGAATCTCCTGCCCCAGGCCGAATCCCTCGACCTCGACCGCATCCGCACCCTCTTCGACGACCTGGAAAAGAAGCGCGACATTGCCGATTTCCTCGAAATGACCGAAACCGGCGAGGGCGTGCGCATTTTTATCGGCTCCGAAAACAAACTCTTCTCACTTTCGGGTTCCACTCTGGTGGTTTCTCCCTATATGAACGCCGACCGTAAGATCATCGGCGCCATCGGCGTCATCGGTCCGACCCGGCTCAACTACGGCCGGATCGTCCCCATCGTGGATTTCACCGCCCAACTCGTCGGGCGGCTGGTCTCCGAAAGGGCGAAGGGCTGAAAACGAAGGGAAGAACCATGGCTGAAGACACCGCGACCTCGGCAGAGATCGACGTGAAGGATCTCGAAGATTTCCTGGCGGAGCAATCCGAGCTCGACGCCCTCAAGGCCGAGCGCGACGAGCTCCGCGACCGCTACATGCGCGCGCTGGCCGATGCCGAGAACGCCCGCAAGCGCGCCGACCGCGACCGCCGCGAGGCCGAGAATTACGGCTCCACCCGCCTGGCCCGCGACCTGCTGCCGGTCTTCGACAACCTGAACCGCGCGCTCTCCGCCGTCACCGACGAGCAACGCGCCGCCAATGCCGCGCTGCTCGAAGGCGTCGAGCTCACGCTGAAAGAGCTCACCGCCGTCATGTCCAAGCACGGCGTCAAACCGATCGAGGCCAAGATCGGCGACCAGTTCGACGCCCAGACCATGCAAGCCATGTTCGAGGCCCCGCTGCCCGGCACCAAGGCCGGCCAGATCATCCAGGTGATGACCGAGGGCTTCATGCTGCACGACCGCCTCCTGCGCCCCGCGCAAGTTGGCGTCTCGTCCTTCACTGATTGATCTCGCCCACTTAGGGTCTGGATCGTTTTAGCGTCGTAGCGATAACAAGACGGCTGCCGCGAGGGCGATGGCGGAGTGGAAGACTTGGGGCACCCGTCGTAGCGCCTGGCGATGCGTCTGCAGTACATCAGGCGCCCGAACATGACCTTGATCTTGTTGTGGCGAGTTGGACCTGCACCGGTTTCGTTCCGGTCTTCTGGGAGCGATGATCGCCATGAAGGAGACTGGATATGGCACCGAGACACGGCGAAGAGTTTAAACGAGATGCGGTTCGGATCGCACAGACCAGTGGCTTGACCATGCGTCAGGTTGCGTCTGATTTGGGGATCGGGCTTTCGACGCTCGGGAAGTGGGTTCGCACCGTTGCCGAGGAGGCCAAGGTGCCGGCCCAGGACGCCGAGCTTCTTCGCGAGAACGAGCGGCTTGGCAAGGAGAACCGCATACTCCGGGACGAGAAGGAGGTGCCAAAGAAAGCGGCTATGTTCTTCGCGGCTCAAAAGCCGCGAGGTTCCAGTATATTGCTGATTACTACGGCACTCTCACGCGCAGCCATCTGTGCCGCCTGATGGAGGTGAGCGAGCGCGGGCTCAATGCCTGGAAGCATCGGCCCCTTCGCGTCGCCAGCGCGGGGACATGGTGCTCTTTGCCCACATCCGCGATCAGCATCGCTTGAGCCCGGACAGCTACGGCAGACCTCGGATGACCGAGGACCTGAACGAGCTGGGCATCTGCGTTAGCTAACGCCGGCTAGGTCGTTTGATGCGCCAGAACGGCATCCAGGTGATCCGCAGCCGGAAGTACAAACGTACGACCGACAGCGACCACACTTTCAACATCGCGCCAGGTCTTTTGCGACAAGGCTTCACGGCGAGCGGCCCCAACCAGAGATGGGCCGGGGACATCATTTATGTCTGTGCACGTGAAGGGTGGGTCTATCTGGCGGTTGTGCTTGACCAGCTTTCGCGCCGAGTGGTTGGCTGGGCGATCAGAAGCCGCATGAAGCAAAATCTCGCCCTGCGCGCACTGAACATGGCCCACGCGATCCGCAGACCGCAGTCAGGCTGGATTCACCACGCAGACCGCGGCTCGCAATACTGCGCCCACGACTATCAGGAGCTTCTGCGCAAACACGCCCTGACACCGTTGATGCGCGGGAAGGGCAATTGCTACGCCAATTCTGCCGTCGAAAGCTTCTCAAAGTCCCTGAGGGCCGAACTGGTCTGGCGGCGCAACTGGCAAATCCGTCGCGAGGTCGAGGTTGCCCTCTTCGAATACATCAACGACCTCTAAAACCCGCGCCGCAGACATTCAGCCCTCGGCTGGGAATCACCCGTGGCCTTCGAGCAGTGGGCCGCCTAACATGACCACCCGACCGGAACAATGCCGGTGCACGTCCAATCCCGCTGGAAGAGGTGCCCGAGGCCTATCGCCGCCACCTGGCGGGCGAAGTCAACGGGCTGAAAACCATCATCCGTTGCACCGACTGACCTCTGCCTTGCGGTCTGGCGCATTTCGGGCGAGAGTCGCGGCAAACCAGCCGGGACCGAAGAATGAAGCTTGTGGCGCGCTATGATGTCGATGTTCCGATCGCCTCGGTCTGGGGCGAGCTTGTCGACTTCGACGCCTGGGAGCGCATGGCCATCCGCCGCGGCGCCGAGGTGACGCGCACCGACCGCCTGCTGCAGAAGGCCGCCGGCATGGGCTGGGCGATCAGCTTTCCTTTCCGCGGCCAGACCCGCAAGGCCGCCGTCGCGCTGCAGGTGCTGAACGCGCCGGAAAAGCTGGTGGTGACGGGGCAATCGGCCTTGGCCGATGCCGAGATCGCCATCGCCCTGATGGACCTGACCGCCGCCCGCACAAGGATCGAGGTCAAGACCGAGATCAAGCCGCGCACCATCGCGGCGCGGCTTTACGTGCAAGGGATGAAACTGGCCCGCAAGAAGGTCGAGCGGCAATATGCCAATCGCATCAGCCAGTTGGCGGTCGAGATCGAAGACCGCTTCCGCCGCCCGGTCTCGTTGCGGCGCTGAAGCCTTTCGGGCGAAAGTGGAAGCCGGTTTCGCCGCCTGAAAGGCGCTCCTCAGCGTTTGCGGTCGGCCGGATAGACGCCCAGCACCGCCAGATGGGTGGTGAAATAGGCCAGCTCGTCCAAAGCCAGCCGCAGGCCCGGGTCTTCGGGATGCCCCTCGACATCGGCATAGAACTCGGTCGCGGTGAAGCTGCCGTCGACCATGTAGCTTTCCAGCTTGGTCATGTTGATGCCATTGGTCGCGAAGCCACCCAGCGCCTTGTACAAAGCCGCCGGGATGTTGCGGACGCGGAAGACGAAGGTCGTCATCATCTGCGCCGACCGCCGAGACGTATCGGCCTCGCGTGACATCAGCAGAAAGCGCGTCGTGTTGTTGGCGTGGTCCTCGATATGGCGGGCCAGCACGTCCAGACCGTAGATCCGCGCCGCCAGCTCTGACGCCAGGGCGGCGCGCGTCACGTCGCCCGCCTCGGCCACCTCGCGCGCGGCCCTCGCGTTGTCGGAGGAAACCTTCCCCTTGATCCCATGCGCCTTCAGAAAGCCCGCGCATTGCGGCAGGATCACCACATGACCATGCGCCTCGCGGACATCGGCCAGGGAAGCGCCCTTCACGCCCAAGAGGTTCACATGCACCCGCACGAAAGCCTCGTCGATGATATGCAGCCCCGATTTCGGCAACAGCGAGTGGACATCCGCCACCCGGCCATAGGTCGAGTTCTCGACCGCCAGCATCCCCATGTCGACCTCGCCCGAGCGGGTCATCTCGACCACGTCCTCGAAAGTCGTGCAGGGGACGGGGATGCAGCCGGGGCGGGCCTGCTCGCAAGCCTGGTGCGAATAGGCGCCCAGCTCGCCCTGGAAGGCGATGCGCGGAGACGAGGTTTTGGCCGACATGACGGCAACTCCTGCAAAAAAGGCGGACCAGACGGGCTTGCGGCGCTCTGCTACACCTTGCAAGGTGAAGGGGGAAGCGGGTAGATAGCGCGCAAAGATTAGCCCGAGGGAAGGTGCTGCATGTTCGACACGATGACCGTGACCAAGATCGTTGGCGGCGTTTGCGGAACGCTGTTGTTCTTCCTTTTCGGGAATTGGGCGGCGGAATCCATCTATGGCTTCGGCGAAAAACCCCATGGCGAGGAAGTGGCGGCGGTTTACCCGGCCGCGGTCGAGGGTGCAGCGGCGGCGACCACCGATGCGGCGGCCGATCCGGCCTATGCCGATGTCGCGGCCAAGGCCGATGCCGGCGCGGGCGAGCAGATTTTCGGCAAGTGCAAGTCCTGCCACAAGATCGACGGCCAGAACGCCACCGGCCCGCACCTGAACGGCGTGGTCGGCCGGGCGCGCGGCACGGTCGAAGGCTTCAAATACTCCGACGGCATGGCCAGCGATCACAACCCCTGGACGCCCGACGAGCTTTACGCCTTCCTGAAGTCGCCCAAGGCCTATGTCGCCGGAACCAAGATGGGTTTCGCGGGCCTGCCCAAGCCGGAAGACCGCGCCAATGTCATCGCCTATCTGGAAACGCTGAAGTAAGCGGATCGACAGGACGCAAAGGCCGCCTTCGGGCGGCCTTTTTCGTTGTTCACGCGCGCGCTCACGCAATCGCGGCTTGTAGAGCTTTCGGAACTCGCATTACCCTTGCCGGAAAGGACGGAGGCTTGCGATGAAGGCATGGATGGGACTGGGGCTGGTGCTGCTGGCAAGTGCGGTGCAGGCCGAGGACGCGAAGATCATCACCGCGCATGGGATTTCGACCTTCGGCGACCTGAAATACGGGCCCGATTTCACCCCCGATTACGTCAACCCCGACGCCCCCAAGGGCCTGTCTCTTATACACATCTCCGAGCCCACGAGACTAGGCATGATCT
>CAMFIX010000075.1 GCA_945952425.1 uncultured Pseudorhodobacter sp.
CCACGGCCCTGTCCCGCGATGCAAAACAGGCCGCGATCGAGGGCCTGCCCTTGACCGCCATCCTGACGCGGCCCGACGGGGTGGAATATGTCCGCGCCGTCGCCGATGACGCGGGCGCGGGCGGGCATGTCTTCGACTTTCCGATTGCCGGGGCGGCTCCGCGCGGGCAATGGCGGATGGATGTCTATTCCGACCTGCAGGCCCCGGCCCTGGCCTCGCAGACCTTCTTGGTCGAGGATTTCCTGCCCGAGCGGGTGGATTTCAAGCTGGACGCCGGGACCGAGCCTTTGCACCTGGGCGAGGTGCCCAAGGTCGAGCTGGAGGCGCGGTATCTCTTCGGCGCTCCGGGCGCGGACCTCGGCGTCGAGGGCGAGATCCTGTTGCAGAAGGCCGCCGGTCTGGCGGATTGGCCGGGGTATCAGTTCGGGCGCTTCGACAGCAACTTCTCGACGCTGGTGAACTCTTTCTCCGACCTGCGGACGGATGACGCGGGCAAGCTGACGCTGGACGTGGCCCTGCCCGAGGCGGAAGACCCCGGCATTCCCCTGCAGGCGCTGATCGCCGTGCGGGTGGCGGAGGGCTCCGGTCGGCCGGTGGAGCGGCGGGTGACCAAGCCGCTCGCGCCCTCGGGGGCGATGATCGGGGTGAAGCCCTTGTTCGATCAGGTGGTGGCGGAAAACTCCGAGGCGCGCTTCTCGCTGGTGGGGGTCGGCCCCGATGGCAAGGCGGCGGCGATGAAGGCGGGCTGGGTGCTGACGCGGGTGAACACCGATTACCAATGGTATCAGACCGATGGCAGCTGGAACTGGGAGCCGGTGACGACCCGCGAAAAGGTCGGCGAGGGGCAGGTGGACCTGTCCGACCCGGTCGAGATCAAGGCGCCGGTGGAATGGGGCCAATATGAGCTGGCCGTCAGCCGGACCGATGGCCAGAAGGCGGTGACGACGCTGCAATTCTATGCCGGCTGGTATGGCTCGGGCACCGGGACGGATACGCCCGACACGCTGGACCTGTCGCTGGACAAGCCCTCCTATGCAGTGGGCGAGACGGCGACCCTGCGGATTGTGCCCAAGGCGGCCGGGCGGGCGCTGGTTTCGGTGCTGTCCAACGGGGTGGTCTCGCACCAGGAAGTCGATGTGAAGGCCGGGGAGAACCTGATCCCGGTGCCGGTCACCGATGACTGGGGGACCGGCGCCTATGTGACGGCGACGGTTTTGCGCCCGATGGATGCGGCGGCGGGGCGGAACCCGGCGCGGCAGCTGGGGCTGGCCTATGCCAAGATCGACCCGGGCACACGCGCGTTGGCCGCCACCATTGAGGTGGCGTCCGAGGCGGCTCCGCGGGCGCCTCTGGATATCGCGGTCAAGGTGGAGGGCGTGCAGGCCGGAGAGACGGCCTGGGTCACGGTGGCGGCGGTCGATCAGGGCATCCTGAACCTGACCGCCTACGAGCCGCCGGATGCGCAGGGGCATTACTTCGGGCAAAGGAAGCTTGGGGTGGGTCTGCGCGACCTTTATGGCCGGTTGATCGACGGGCTGAACGGCGCGGAGGGCTCGGTCAAGTCGGGCGGCGATGCCGGGGCCAATGCGCGGCTGAAGGCGCCTCCGCCCACCGAAGAGCTTGTGGCGAATTTCGCCGGGCCGGTGCAGGTGGGCGCGGATGGGAAGGCGCATGTCAGCTTCGACCTGCCGGCCTTCAACGGCACGGTCAAGGTGATGGCCGTGGCGTGGAGCAAGCGCGGCGTGGGGCAGGCGACGGCCGATGTGCTGGTGCGCGACCCGGTGGTGGTGACGGCCTCTCTGCCGCGCTTCCTGACGCCGGGGGATCAGAGCCGGCTGCTGCTGGAGATCGTCCATGCCAAGGGGCCCTCGGGCAAGATGGCCTTGGCGGTGACTTCCTCGGGTGTGACGCTCGGCAAGGTGCCCGCCGATGTGACCTTGGCCGATCAGGGCAAGGCTACGGTGGAGATCCCGGTGACCGCCGGCCCGGTGGGCGACCAGGTGATCGAGGTCTCCTTGACCACGCCGGACGGCAAGGTGCTGACCAAGACGCTGCATCTGGGGGTGGAGGTCAACGACCCGGTCATCTCGCGCGTCACGCGGGTGGACCTGGCGAAGGGCCAGAGCTTTACTTTCGACGAGAATGTCTTTGCCGGGCTGCAGCCGGGCTCGGGCAAGGCCGTCATGTCGGTTGGGCCCCTGGCGCGGCTGAACGCGCCGGGCGTGCTGGCGGCCCTGGACGCCTATCCCTATGGCTGCACCGAGCAGATCACCTCCAAGGCCTTGCCGCTCTTGTATTTCGATCAGGTGGCGCAGGCGATGGATCTGCCGGGCGGCGCCGACATCAAGGGTCGCGTGCAACAGGCGATCACCGAGGTTCTGACCAACCAGGACGCCAACGGCGCCTTCGGACTCTGGGCTCCGGCGCAGGGCGACATGTGGCTGGATGCCTATGTCACCGACTTCCTCAGCCGCGCCAAGGCGCAGGGGTTCGACGTGCCCGACCAGGCCTTCCGCATGGCCTTGGACAACCTGAGGAACCAGGTGAACTACTACGCCGATTTCGACACGGGCGGCGAGCCTCTGGCCTATGCGCTGATGGTCCTGGCGCGTGAAGGCGCCGCTGCGGTCGGCGACCTGCGTTACTATGCCGACCAGAAGGGCGACGCCTTTGCGACGCCGACGGCGATGGCGCAGCTTGGGGCGGCGCTGGCGCTTTATGGCGATCAGCCGCGGGCCGACATGATGTTCGGCAAGGCGGTGGCCGCGCTGAACGGCCTGCCGACCGCCGAGGACCAGATCCTGCGCGCCGATTATGGCACGCCTTACCGCGACGCGGCGGCGGTGCTGACGCTGGCGGTCGAGGCGGGATCGAAAGCCGTCGATGTCGAGGCGCTGACCAACCGGATCGCGACGCAGGGTGCCTTGTCGACGCAAGAGGCGACCTGGACGCTGTTGGCTGCCAATGCGATGATCACCGCGCCGGGGGGCGATGGCATCACCCTGAACGGAGAGCCCGCGAGCGGCCCGCTCGTCAAGGTGCTGGACGCCAGCTTCCGCGATCCGGTCGTGGTCAAGAACGACGGCGACAATACCACGGTGACGGTGACGACCTTCGGCGTGCCGACCGATCCGGTGCAGGCTGGCGGCAATGGCTATGGCATCGCGCGGAGCTATTACACGCTGAAGGGCCAGCCCACCGCCCTGGACGGCGCAAAGGTCGGCGACCGCATCGTCGTCGTGCTGGAGGTCACCCCCTTCGGTCGCGGCGAGGCGCGGTTGATGGTCGATGACCCGCTGCCCGCGGGGTTCGAGATCGACAACCCGAACCTGATCTCGGGCGGCTCGGTCGCGGACCTGTCCTTCCTGGACCTCGCCGGGGATGTCGCGCATTCCGAGTTCCGGCAGGACCGCTTCCTGACCGCCATCGACCGCAGCGACAATTCCAGCTTCCGGCTGGCCTATATCCTGCGCGCGGTCTCGCCCGGCACCTATCACCAGCCTGCGGCGAGCGTGGAGGACATGTATCGCCCCGACCTGAACGCCCATAGCGACCAGGCCACGGTGACGGTGAAGCCGTGAAGCGCGCGCTTCTGGCTTTGGCGGCGGGCCTCTGGCTCGCCGCGCTGGGCCGGGATCGGTTCGACGACTGGGTGGATGCGACGGTGTTGCCCTCGGTCCAGATCACCACGGGGGCCGAGGTTCTGGCTCGCGACGGCAGCCTTCTCCGCGCTTACCAGGTGGGCAACGGGCTATGGCGGCTGGCGCCGGGGCCGGTCGATCCGGGCTTTGTGCGGCTGCTCTTGGATTACGAGGACAAGGGGTTCTACGCCCATTCCGGTGTCGACCCCTGGGCTTTGGCTCGCGCGGCAGGGCAGGCGGTTTGGAACGGCCATGTCGTCTCGGGCGGGTCCACCCTGACGATGCAGGTGGCGCGGCTGTTGGAGGATTCGGGCACCGGCAAGGTCGAGGGGAAATTCCGCCAGATCCGCGTGGCGCTGGCCCTGGAGCGGCATCTGACCAAGGACCAGATCCTGCAATTGTATCTGACACTTGCCCCCTATGGCGGCAATGTCGAGGGCATCCGCGCGGCCTCGATCCTGTATTTCGGCAAGGAGCCCCGACGGCTGACGCCCTCGGAATCCGCGCTTCTGGTCGCGATCCCGCAAAGCCCGACCTCGCGGCGGCCCGACCGTTCGGCCGCCGTGGCCGAGGCTGCCCGCGACCGGGTGCTGGCGCGGGCGCTGTCGGATGGGCTGATTGACGCCGACCAGGCCAAGGCGGCGATGACGGAAAAGGTGCCCACGGCCCGGCGTCCCTTCCCGATGCTGGCGCCGCATCTGTCGGACCGGGTGATCGCGGAAGGCGGTCGCCAGACGACCATCGACGCCACGCTGCAAGCCGCTTTGGAACGGCTCGCGGCGCAATCCATCCGCCCGGGAGACCAGCTGCAGGTCGCCATCGTGGTGGCGGATCACCGGAGCGGCGAGATCCTCGCCTCGGTCGGCTCGGCCGGTTACAGCAATTCGGGCCTGGGCTATATCGACCTGACCCAGGCCTTGCGCAGCCCGGGGTCCACGCTGAAGCCCCTGGTCTATGGCCTCGCCTTCGACGAGGGGTTGGCGCATCCCGAGACCCTGATCGAGGACAAGCCCACCGATTTCAGCGGCTATCGCCCGCAGAATTTCGACCACATGTTCCGCGGCACGATCCGGATGCGCGATGCCCTTCAGCAGAGCCTGAACATCCCGGCGGTGGCGATCACCGAGGCTTTGGGTCCGGCGAAACTCTTGCAGGCGATGGACCGGGCGGGGGTGAAGTCGCGCCTGCCGGTGGGGCAGCCGGGGCTCGCCGTGGCCTTGGGCGGCATCGGGGTCAGCCTGCAGGACATGGTGCAGCTTTACGCCGCCATCGCCAGGGGCGGGGTGATGCGGCCGCTGACCCACTCCACGCCCACCGAAGACGGCCCCCGCGTGCTGACCCGGGTGGCGGCCTGGGAGGTGGGGGATATCCTCGCGGGGCTCTCGCCCCCGCCCGGCGCGCCGAGTAACCGGCTGGCCTACAAGACCGGCACCTCCTATGGCCACCGCGACGCCTGGGCCATCGGCTTTGACGGAGCCCATGTGATCGGTGTCTGGATGGGGCGGGCGGATGGGACGCCGGTGCCGGGCGCCTTCGGGGCCGACCTCGCGGCGCCGGTGCTGTTCCAGGCCTTCGCCCGGCTGAAACCGGCACTGACCCCGCAGCCGCCCCCCCCGCCGGAAACCCTGATGCTGGCCACCAGCCAGCTGCCGAAACCGCTCCAGCACTTCCGCTCGCGCCTGGCCGCCTTTGCCGAGGACAACGCCCCGCAGGTCACTTTCCCCCCCGACGGCGCCGAGGTCGAGCTTTTGCCCGAAGGCCTGATGGTCCGGGTCGAGGGCGGCACGGCGCCCTATACCTGGCTGTCGGACGGCGCCCCCGTCGCCCGGGCCGAAGAGGCCGGCGCGATGCTTTTGCCCGAAACCGGGCGCGGCTTCGTCACTTTGACGGTTCTGGATGCCGAGGGGCGGTCGGCCCGCACGCGGGTGCGCCTGCGCTGATTGACCTTCCCGCGCGGCAAGGCTAGCCATGGGCCGCGCAAACCTCAGGAAGCTCTCCATGTCCTCCCCTCGTGCCGCCCTGCTTGTTTCGGGGCTGATTTCCTTCGTGGCGCTCGGCTCGGGCATGGCGATCACCGGCGCCGCCTTGCCGGTCTATGAGCGGCTGTTTTCCATCGACACGGCCACTTCGGGCTGGCTGGTCTCGACCCTGTGGATCGGCTGCCTTTGCGGCGTCGTGGCGATGTTCTTCGCGGGCGAGCGCATCTCGCCGCGGATCGCGCTGTCGGGGATCGTGCTGGGCGCGGTGCTCTTGGCCGTGGCGCCGACCTGGGGGCTGACGGTGCTTGGCGCGGCGGTCTTCGGCTTTGGCTATGGCATGGTGGCGGCGGTGTTCAACACGCGGCTCCTTGTCTGCTGGGCCGAGAGCGGGCCGTCGAAGGTCTCGATGCTGAACGCGGTGTTTTCGGCCGGGGCGATCCTGGCGCCCTGGGTCTTCGGGCTGATCGGCGGCGATCCGCGGCCGATCTTCTGGGCGATGGCGGCCATCGGTGTGGCGGGTTTCGTCGTGGCAGGGCCGGTGCCGGACACCGGGCTGGTGCGCCGGGCCGAGGCGCGAGGGTTTACGCTGCACCTGCCCTCCCTGGGCTTCGCGCTGGTGGGCGTGTCGACCGAGGCGAGCCTGGCGGGCCTTGGCCCCACCGCGCTGATCCGCACCGGGGTGGCCGAGGACAAGGCGGCGGTTCTGCTTTCGCTTTTCTTCATCGCGGCGCTGGTGGCGCGGGTGGGGATGATCCTCTTTGCCCATCGCGTGCCGGATTTCGCGGTCTATGTCATCGCGGTGGCTTGGGCGGCTTTGTGCGCCCTGGGGGCCGCAGCAGTCTCGGCGCCCTTCTTCTTTCCGCTGATCGGCGTGTCGGCGGGGCTGTTCTTCCAGGGTGCTTTCGTGCCCGCGACGCGCAAGATGGGGGATGATCCGCGGGTCTCGCCCATCATCCTGGGGCTGGGGCTGGTCGGAGCCTCGGTCGCGCCGCCGGTCTATGCCCGGCTGATGGATGCTTTGGGCCCGCATGGGTTCTTCTGGCTGATCGCCGGGATGACCGGGGCGGCGAGCCTTGCCGCACTGGCGGCCTGGCGCGGGATGATGCGCTAAAGCGCGACGCGGCCTTCGTCGGTCAGCAGGAAGGCGCGGCGCCCCTCGATCGCCGCGGCCGAAAGCGGCCCGCCATAGGCGGCGCCGCTGTCCAGGTTCAGCCGGTTGCCGTAATGCGTGGCGCGGTCGATGGCGGTATGGCCATGCACGACCAGGGCGCCATGGTCGCGGGTGTCCGACAGGAAGGGTTCGCGAATCCAGACCAGGTCTTGCTCGACCTGCTGGGCCAGGGGCAGGCCGGGGCGGATGCCGGCATGGACGCACCAGGCCTCGTCGCGGGCAAAGCGGTCGGGGCAGGTGGCCAGGAAGTCGCGATGGGCCTGCGGGACGGCGGCCACGGCATCCGCATGGACCTGGGCGATGGGCCGGTCCTGCGGGGCGTGGACGCCGTAAGAGGCCAGGGTCGAGGCGCCGCCGATGCGGGGATGCAGCCAGGAATGCTCGGGCCGCAGCCCGGGGTCGCGCGCCTCGGGGTCGTCGAGGAACTGGGTGAAAAGCCGGTCGTGGTTGCCCTTCAGCACCACCCAGTCGCGGCCCTGCGCGATGCCCTGGCGGAGGTATTCGATGACGCCCTTGGAGTTTGGCCCCCGGTCGCAGAGGTCGCCCAGGTGGACGATGGTGGCGGGGCCATGCGCCTCCATATCCGCGGCGATGCGGGCATGGGCGGCTTGCAAAAGGCCAAGGTGGCCGTGGATGTCGCCGATGGCGTAGATCATGCGCGGTCTTTCGGAAAGGGCGGGGGGCCAGCCCCCCGCACCCCCCGGGATATTTGGGTCAGTATGAAAGCACAAGGGGCGCGGGTCGAGGGCGCCCCCTTGGATTTACGCGCCTTCGAACTGCAGGGCCTTGACCTGGCTGAACATGCCAGTGGATTCCAGCGTGTCGATGACCTTGGGGTCGATGGCCTGGTCGAGGTAGAGGATCGCGATCGCGTCCTGCCCAACGCCCGACCGCCCCAGGGTGAAGTTCGCGATGTTGACGTTGTTCTTGCCCATGGTCATGCCGAGGAGGCCGATGATGCCGGGCACGTCCTCGTTGGTGGTGTAAAGCATGTGCTCGCCGATCTCGGCGTCGATGTTGATGCCCTTGATCTGGATGAAGCGCGGCTTGCCATCGCTGAAGCAGGTGCCCGCGACCGAGCGCTCGCGCTTGTCGGTGACCATGGTGACCTTGATATAGGCGTCGAAGACCCCGGTCTTGTCCTGCCGCGTGGTCGAGATCTGGATGCCCTTGTCCTTGGCGACCGCAGGCGCCGAGACGAGGTTCACATCCGGGTTCTGCGTCTTCAAGACGCCCGCGATGACCGACTGGTTCAGCGCCGCGAGGTTCATCGAGGACACGCGGCCGTCGTAAAGGATGTTGATCGCGCGGATCGGCTCGTCCGTCATCTGGCCGATGAAGGCGCCGAGATGGCCCGCCAGCTTGATCCACGGCCCCATGACGGCGGCCTCTTCGGCGCTGACATTGGGCATGTTCAGCGCGTTCTGCACGGCACCCGAGAGGAGGTAGTCCGACATCTGCTCGGCGACCTGCAGGGCGACGTTTTCCTGCGCCTCGGTCGTGGAGGCCCCGAGGTGCGGGGTGCAGACCACGTTCGGCAGGTTGAAGAGCGGGTTCTCCTTGGCTGGCTCGACCTCGAAGACGTCGAGCGCGGCGCCGGCGACATGGCCGGACTTCAGCGCCTCGGCCAGCGCGGCCTCGTCGATCAGGCCGCCGCGGGCGCAGTTGATGATGCGGACGCCGGGCTTGGTCTTGGCGAGCGCCTCACGGCTGAGGATGTTGCGGGTCTTGTCGGTCAGCGGCACATGCAGGGTGATGAAATCGGCCTTGGCCAGCAGCTCGTCAAGGTCCACCTTGTGGACGCCCAAGGCCTTGGCGCGCTCTTCCGACAGGAAGGGGTCATAGGCGATCACCTTCATCTTCAGCCCCACCGCGCGGTCGCAGACGATCCCGCCGATGTTGCCCGCGCCGATGACGCCGAGGGTCTTGTTGAAGAGCTCGACCCCCATGAACTTCGACTTCTCCCACTTGCCGGCATGGGTCGAGGCATTGGCTTCGGGGATCTGGCGGGCGGTGGCGAACATCATGGCGATGGCGTGCTCGGCCGTGGTGATCGAGTTGCCGAAGGGGGTGTTCATGACGATGACCCCCTTCTTCGAGGCGGCCGGAATGTCGACATTGTCGACGCCGATCCCGGCGCGGCCGACGACCTTGAGGTTGGTGGCACTCGCCAGCAGCTTTTCGGTCACCTTGGTGGCCGAACGGATGGCGAGGCCGTCATATTGGCCGATGATTTCGGCCAGCTTGTCCTTGTCCTTGCCGAGCTGCGGCATGTAATCGACCTCGACCCCACGGTCGCGGAAGATCTGGACGGCGGTTTCGGAAAGTTCGTCGGAAACGAGAACGCGGGGGGCCATGTGGGACTCCATCAGGGGGCCGGCGGGGTGAACCCCGCCCTACATTTGGGGGTAGGGCGGGATTCATCCCGCCGCTGGGGTGCGTTATTGCGCGGCGATTTCCGCGTGGAAGGCATGGGCGATCCAGGGCATCAGGGCGGCGACATCGGCGGTCTCGACCGTCGAGCCGCACCAGATGCGCAGGCCCGCCGGGGCATCGCGATAGGCGCCGAGGTCGAAGCCCACGCCCGCCTTCTCCAGCCGTTTCGCCACGTTCTTGGCAAAGGTGGCGCCGTCCTTGATGCGGGGGTCGTCGAACTTCAGGCAGACGGAGGTCGTCGAGGCGATCTCGGGCGTCTCGGCCAGGTTCTTCAGCCAGGGATTGGCCGCGCAGAAGTCCCAGACGACCTTCGCATTGGCGCTCGCGCGGTCCACCAGGCCCTTCAGCCCGCCAATCGACTTCGCCCATTTCAGCGCCACGAGGTAATCCTCGTTGGCCAGCATCGAGGGCGTGTTGATCGTGGCGCCC
>CAMFIX010000076.1 GCA_945952425.1 uncultured Pseudorhodobacter sp.
ATGTGAAGGAGGGCGAGGACCGCACCTTCCTGATCCTCGACGCGGCGATGAACGACCTGGTGCGGCCCTCGATGTACGGCGCGCATCATGACATCGTGCCGCTGGTCGAAAGCACGGCCGCGCCGCGGGAGTTCGACGTGGTGGGCCCGGTCTGCGAGACGGGCGACACTTTCGCAAAGGGCCGCGCCTTGGCCCCCCTGGCGCCGGGCGACCTTGTGGCCTTCCGCAGCGCGGGCGCCTATGGTGCGGTCATGGCCTCGGAATACAACACCCGCCCCCTCGTTCCGGAAGTCCTCGTGCGGGGGGATCAATTCGCCGTCATTCGCCAAAGACCGAGCTTTGACGAAATCCTGAACCGCGATAGCATTCCCGCATGGCTCTGACCTGAAAGAGGAAGATGGCCGACGAGACGCCCCAAGCGGCGCTGAAGACGATCGAGACCCCGCTGCGCCTGACCCTCCTGGGGCTTTGGGCTGAACGTCTTGCGCGCGCCTTCTGGCCGCTTTGGTCGCTGGTCATCACCGCCTTGGCGCTGGCGGCCTTCGGGCTGCAGGACAGTCTCGCGCTGGAGGCCTCGTGGTTCCTCGTCGTCTCCTTCGCGCTGACCGGGGCCTGGGCGCTGGTCCATGGCTTGCGCGCCTTCCGCCGCCCCTCGCGGACCGAGGCGCTGATCCGGCTGGACAGCCGGTTGCAGGGGCGGCCCATCGCGGCGCTCCTGGACACGTTGGCCACCGATGGCGACCCCGAAACGCGCGAGCTTTGGGCCGCGCACCGCGCCCGCATGGCAGCCCGCGCCGCCCAGGCCCGCGCGGTCGAGCCTGACCTGAAGCTTGCCACCCGCGACCCCTATGCCCTGCGTTACATGGCGCTGACCCTGCTGGCGGTCGCGCTGCTGTTCGGCTCCGTCTGGCGCGTCGCCTCGGTCGGCAGCCTGCCCGCACCCGGTTCGGGCGCCGAGGCCGCCGCGGGCCCGACCTGGGAGGGTTGGGCCGAGCCGCCCGCCTATACCAAGAAGCCCGCCCTTTACCTGCGCGACCAGACCGACGAGGCGCTGCTTCTGCCGCAGGGCACCAAGCTGCGGCTGCGGTTCTATGGCGCCCCGGGCGCGCTGATCCTGGCCGAAACGATCTCGGGGCGCACCGATGTGCCCCCCGCCAGCGCCATGCAACAGGAATTCACCGTCACCCGCTCGGGCCGGCTCGCCGTCGAGGGCGAGGGCGGGCGCGAATGGCTGGTGACCATGATCCCCGATGCCCCGCCCGCGATTGCCGCCACCGGCCAGATGGACCGCGACGGCCAGGGTCGGTTCAAACAGCCCTTCACCGCCTCGGACGATTACGGGGTGACGAAGGGCGAGGTCTCCATCGGGCTGGACCTCGCGCAGGTCACGCGGAAATACGGCTTGGCGATCGAGCCCGAGCCGGTCGCCCCGGTGACGCTTGACCTGCCCCTGCCGCAAAAGCGCGACCGCACGCAGATCACCGGCACGCTGGTCGACGACATGTCGAAGTCGGTGCTGTCGAACCTGCCCGCCACGCTGACCTTTGCGGCCAGCGATGCGGCGGGCCAGGTCGCCCATTCCGCGCCCCTGCACACCGTGCTGCCCGGCCGCCGCTTCTTCGACCCCTTGGCCGCCGCCCTGATCGAGCAGCGCCGTGACCTGTTGTGGAACCGCGCCAATGCGCCGCGCATCGCGAACCTGTTGAAGGCCATCACCTGGGAGCCCGAGGGTCAGCCCGACCCGATCTTCCGCGACCGCGCCACCCGCGACAAGATCCGCGCCCTGATCCCGGGGCTTTCGCAGCCGCTGGACGACAAGGCCCGCGACGCCATGGCCGAGACGATGTGGAAACTCGCCATCGGCATCGAGGACGGCAAGCTCGCCGATGCCAAGGCAAGGCTGCAGCAGGCGCAGGACCGGCTGGACGAGGCGATCCGCAACGGGGCTTCTCCGGCGGAAATCGACAAGCTGATGAAGGACATGCGCGACGCCCTGAACGACTATATGAAGCAGGAAGCGCAGAAGAACCCCGCAGGCCCCGACGAGCCCAACAAGGGCCCGCAGCAGGGCATGACGATGACGCAGGACCAGCTGCAGCAGATGCTGGACAAGCTGCAAGAGCTGATGAAAGAGGGCCGCACCGCCGAGGCGCAGCAGCTGATGGACCAGCTGCGCCAGTTCATGGACAACATGCAGGTCCAGCAGGGCCAGGGTCAGGGTCAGGGCGACGGCCAGGGCCAGGCGGGTCCGGGCGGCCAGGCGATGAAGGATCTGGGCCAGACCTTGCGCGACCAGCAGGGGCTTTCGGACGACGCGTTCCGCGACATGCAGCAGGGCGGCGATGGGGGCCAGGCCTTGGCCGACCGGCAGAAGGCCTTGCGCGACCGGATCGAGGGGATGCGCAAGGGCGGCAACCTGCCCGGCGCCGGAACCGATCTGGGCGACAAGGGGCGGCAGAACCTGGACGATGCGGGCCGGGCGATGGACGAGGCCGAAAAGGCTTTGCGCGAGGGCGATACGTCGGGCGCGCTGGACAAGCAGGCCGAGGCTTTGGACGCCTTGCGCAACGGCATCCGCAACCTCGGGACCGCTCAGAGCCAAGCCGAAAACAACCGCGCGGCGGATGGCCAAAGCTTTGCCGAGAACGGGCCGAAGGGGCAGAAAGACCCGCTTGGCCGCGAGACGGGCGATGGCATGACGATGGGCACCGACGGCCCGGTGCTGCAGGGCGAAGACGTCTATCGCCGGGCGCAGGACTTGCTGGACGAAATCCGCAAGCGCGCCGGAGAGCAGAACCGCAGCGCGGACGAACGCAGCTATCTGAAGCGGCTGTTGGATTTGTTCTGAGGGG
This sequence comes from uncultured Pseudorhodobacter sp., assembly GCA_945952425.1. Classification (GTDB taxonomy): domain Bacteria; phylum Pseudomonadota; class Alphaproteobacteria; order Rhodobacterales; family Rhodobacteraceae; genus Stagnihabitans. The sequence continues at coordinate 2,853 of CAMFIX010000076.1, forward strand.
CGCCGCGAGGCCGGGCGCGCGCCGGGGTACTCCCCGGCCTACGCAGCGAAGCGCGGGCTATAGTCAGTTTGCGTAGGTCGGGGCCTGCCCCGACTCTCCCTACCCCGCCGACCCGCCGGCCAAATGTTGCAGCCAGCCGATCAGCGCCCGAAGCCGGGTGTCCAGCGCCACGCGCAAGGCGTTGATGGCGTTGACATAAACCTCCAAGACCCCCTGCAGGGTCGGCACTTTGGCCGCGATCACCGGGGCCATCACGTAAAGCGCCAGCAGGATCACCGCGATCAGCAGCGCGAAGATCAGGCCCGAGCGGAAGCCGCCCTGGGCCGCCGCGGGGCTGGCGGCGCCGGAGGTCTCGTCCTCCTCGGGATCGGCCGAGGGGTGGAGCGAGGATTTGATCTCCTCGATCTCGGGCAACAAGGCGCGCTTGCGCGGCGCTTCGGGGGCGGGCGGCGCGACGGGGTCTTCCAGCCGCGCCGAGAGGTCTTCGAGCTTGGGCGCGCGCGGCACGGCGTCCAGCGGCATCTCGGTCTGGGTCTCGATCCGCGGACGCTCGCCGCGGCGGGCGGCGGCCTCGCGCTCGGCCTCTTCGCGCAGGACGGCCAGCACGCTTTCGTCGATGGACCGGCGCGGCACCTCGGCCACGGGTTCGGGTTCGGGCGGCTCGGGTTCGGGCGCCACGACGGGCTCAAGCTCGGGCTCCACCACGGCCGCCACCGGCGCAGGCGTCACATCGGCGGCGGCTTCGGCGGCCAGCACATCCTCGGGCTCCCACGCCGGTTCGGGCTCGGGTTCCGCATCGGCCGGGGCGCCGAACAAGGCCGCCTCTTCCTCGACCTCGGCCTTCACCTCGGGATGGACCTGGAACCACCCGTGACCGCAATTCGAACACTGCACATCCCGGCCCGAGCGCGGAATGGCCGCGTCATCGACCTCGTATTCGGCATCGCAATTCGGGCAAACCAGCCGCATCCAGAACCTGTCCCGCCACATCAAGCAGCTATTTTTCCCAAGGTTGTAGCAAGTCGCCCCGCCGCGTCCACTGGTTTGTCCCCAATTTGTTAACAATTTCCGTGCGGCCTGCAGGTTTGCATCACACGGGCGATTGAAACCGCGGCCCATCTCGGCAATTCTCCCCCCCGCCCCTTGCAGCGGAACCTGCCCGTGATCGCCTTCGAAAATGCCGCCTATTCCTACGGAGGCGGAGAGCTGCTCTCCGAAATCTCGCTGCGCCTGGCGCCGGGTTCCTTCCATTTCCTGACCGGGCCTTCGGGTTCGGGCAAATCGACCTTCCTGAAACTCTGCTATGGCGAGCTCTTGCCGACCGCGGGGCGCGTCACGCTGTTCGACCGCGAGGTGCGGGGGCTGAACCGCGATGCCGTGGCGCTGACGCGGCGGCGGATCGGGGTGGTGCACCAGGATTGCCAGTTCCTGGACCATCTGCCGGTCGCCTCGAACGTCGCCTTGCCGCTTCTGGTGTCGGGGCGGCCGACGCCGTCGCGCGACCTGGCCGACCTGCTGTCCTGGGTGGGGCTGGGGCAGCTCGCGGGGGCCTTGCCGCCCTCGCTGTCTGGGGGCGAAAGGCAAAGGGCGGCCTTGGCGCGGGCGGTCATCACCGGGCCCGATGTGATCCTGGCCGACGAGCCGACCGGCAACCTGGATTGGGAGATGTCGCTGCGCCTTTTGACCCTGCTGGTCGAGCTGAACCGGATGGGCAAGACGATCCTCGTCGCCACCCATGACCTCAACCTGATCCGGCAAGCGAAATCCCAGGTCTCGACCCGGGTCTTGCGGATTTCCAAGCGGCGCATCCAGCTGGCGGGGGCGGATCTGTGAGCGAGGCGTTTTCCGAACATTTCCACGACCGGATCGTGCCGCCCTCGGGCGCACCGGCTTGGCTCACGAGCTTTACCGCCGGGGCGATGACCTTCCTGGCGGTCTTTGCGCTGGCCCTGTCGCTGGCCGCCGACCGGCTGGCGACCCGCTGGGCCGATGCGCTGGACCGCACGGCGACGATCCGCATCTCGGCGCCCGAGGACCAGATGGCGCTGCAGACCAAGGCCGTGCTCGCGCTCTTGAAGACGACGCCGGGGATCGCTTCGTCCCGCGCGATGACGCCCGACGAGACCAAGGCCCTGCTGGAGCCCTGGTTCGGCCCCGACCTGCCGCTGACCGACCTGCCCCTGCCGCAGCTGGTCGAGCTGACCGAGACCGCGCAGGGCTATGACTCCGAAGGGCTGAAGCAGCGTCTGGCCGCCGAGGCGCCGGGCGCGGTGCTGGACGACCATTTGCGCTGGCGCAGGCCGCTCGCCCAGGCGGCGGGAACGCTGCGGGTGCTGGGGCTGACGGCCATCGTGCTGATCGGGCTGGCGATGGCGGCGATGATAACGCTTGCGGCAAGCGCGGCGCTGGCGGCCAATGCGCAGGTCATCAAGGTCTTGCGGCTGGTGGGCGCGACGGACAGCTATATCGCCCGCGCCTTCACCCGCCGCTTTACCATGCGCGCCGGAACCGGGGCGGCGGTGGGCGCGGTGGCCGGGGCTTTGGGGGTCTTTCTTCTGCCGGCGGAGGACTCTGCCGGGGGGTTCCTGACGGGGCTGGGGTTCACCGGAGCGGGTTGGCTCTTGCCGCTCGCGCTGATACCGCTGGCGGCGCTGGTGGCCTTTGCGGCCACCCGGCTTGCCGCGTTCCGAACCTTGAAGGGCCTGACCTGATGCGCTGGTTGCTGTCGCTGATCTTCATTGTGCAGATGTATCTCGCCATGGCGGTGATGGCCGTCGTCTTCCTGATCCCGGCGCTGATCTCGCGCCGGGCGGCCTTTGCCGCGGTGCATGCCTATTGCTGGTGGGTGCGGATGACGGCGCGGGTGCTGTGCGGGCTACGGACCGAGGTGCGCGGCCGGGTGCCCGCGGGCGAGGTGCTGATCGCCTCCAAGCACCAGAGCTTCCTGGACATCATCCTCCTGGCCTCGGCCCTGCCCCGCCCGAAGTTCATCATGAAGCGCGAGCTGATCTGGGCGCCGTTCCTGGGGTTCTACGCCCTGCGCATTGGCTGCATCCCGGTGGACCGCGGCAAGAGGGGGGCGGCCATCGCCCGGATGAAAGAGGCGGCAAGCAAGGGCGCGACGCAGCCCGGCCAGCTCATCATCTATCCGCAAGGCACCCGCGTGGCGCCGGGGGTGGCGATGCCCTACAAGGTCGGCGCGGGGCTCTTGTACGACCAGCTCGGCCAGGCTGCCGTGCCGGTGGCGACCAATGTCGGGCTTTTCTGGCCGCGCCACGGCATCCTGCGCAAGCCGGGGCTCGCGGTGGTGGAGTTCCTGGACCCCATCGCCCCAGGTCTGAAGGTGCAGGACTTCATGAAGACGGTCGAGGCGCGGATCGAGACCGCCTCGGATGCGCTGATGGCCGAGGCGGGTTTCCGGCCCTGAGGGTTTGCGATGGACTGGATCACCGATCTGCCGGGGCTAGAGGCGCATTATGGCACGCCAAAGCCCCCCGCGCTGCGCAAGGTGGCGCATAGGCTGACCCCGGCCTATGCCGAGTGGATCGCGCAAAGCCGCTTTTGCGTGCTGACGACAGTGGGCCCCGCCGGCACCGACGGCTCGCCGCGGGGCGACCGCGAGCCAGTGGTGCGGGTGGCCGATGCCGAGACGCTGCTCTTGCCCGACTGGCAGGGCAACGAGCGGATCGACAGCTTGCGCAACATCGTGGCGGATGGGCGGCTGAGCCTGATCTTTTTCATCGCGGGCTCCACCACGGCGATCCGGGTGAACGGGCGGGGTCGGCTGACGGCGGACGAGCCCCTGCGGGCGAACTTCGAGCGCGAAGGCAAACATCCGCGCACCGTCCTGGTGATCCGGGTCGAGGAGGTTTATTCGCAATGCGCCCGGGCGCTGCAGCGCTCGGCGCTGTGGACCGGCGGGGATCAAAGCGCGGGCCTGCCGACGGTCGGGCGGATGCTGGAAGAAGCCTCGGGCGCCGAGATCGACGGGGCGGCCTATGACGCCGAACGGGCCGGGCGGGCGCATCTGGGCTGGTGGTGAGGGGGCGCTGCCCCCGCCTGCGGCCCCCCGGGATATTTGGACCAATGTGAAAACAAGAGGGCCGCGCGCCCTTGCCCTTTCACCTTGGCGAAATATCCCCCGCGGCGCGCCGTGCCGATCCGGTTGGCCCGAGCCGGTTGGCGGCACGCCAGAGGCGAGAGAAAAGACTTGCGCGCCAGCGCTCTATTCGGCGACCGTTCAGGCGGCGAGGCCCTTGACGCCCATATCCAGGAACTTCTCGCGGCGGTCCTTGACCAGGGCCTCGGGCTTCTTGCCCGACAGCTCTTTCAGCATGGCCTCGATCGCCTTGCCCACCGCCTCGATCGTCTCTTTCCGGCCGCGCTGCGCGCCCCCCAAGGGCTCTTTCACGATCCGGTCGATGACGCCGAGCTTCTGCAAGTCCTGCGCCGTCAGCCGCAGGGCCTCGGCCGCTTCGCGCATCTTTTCGGCGTCCTTCCACAGGATCGACGCACAGCCTTCGGGCGAAATCACCGAATAGATCGAATGTTCCAGCATCGCGATCCGGTTCGCGGTCGCCAAGGCCACCGCCCCGCCCGAGCCGCCCTCGCCGATCACCACCGAGATGACCGGCACGCCAAGCTCCAGCGATTTTTCCGTCGCCCTTGCAATGGCTTCGGCCTGGCCGCGCTCTTCGGCGCCCTTGCCGGGATAGGCGCCGGGCGTATCGACCAGCATGACCACCGGCAGGCGGAAGCGGTCGGCCATCTCCATCAGGCGGATCGCCTTGCGATAGCCCTCGGGCCGCGCCATGCCGAAGTTGCGCTCGATCCGGGTCTTGGTGTCATGGCCCTTCTCCTGGCCCAGAACCACCACCGGAATGTCGTTGAACCGCGCGAGCCCGCCCATCACCGCATGGTCGTCGGCAAAGTTGCGGTCGCCGGCCAGGGGGGTGAACTCGGTGAAGAGCTCTTCGATGTAATCCTTGCAATGCGGCCGGTCCTGGTGCCGGGCGACCTGGCATTTCTGCCAGGGGGTCAGGCTTTTATACAGGTCTTTCAGCATGGCCTCGGCCTTGCGGTCCAGACCCTCGGCCTCCTTGGCCACATCCATCGCCGGGTTCGACCGGGCCAGCGCGCGCAGCTCCTCGGCCTTGCCTTCGATCTCGGCCAGGGGCTTTTCGAATTCCAGATAGGTCATGGATGCCTCCGCAGTGACCGCCCCTATATGGCCCGGCAAGGCCCCGAGTGCAACCGAGCACGAGATATGGCAGGATGGGGCAAAGGGAGGGCGGCATGTTTCAGGCAAAAGACGTGATCCAGCGGAATGATCCGCCGCGGCGGCTGGTGGCGGTATCGCACAAGGGCCCCTATCCGGAGATCGGGGCGGCCTTCGACCGGCTTTATGGCGCACTTGGCGCGCAAGGGCTGATCGAGAAATCCGGCCACCCGGTCGGCATCTACTACGACAACCGCGCGGAAGTGGCGGCAGAGGATTTGCGCTCTCATGCCGCCGCCGAGCTTGCCGCCGGGGGCGCCGCGCCCTTGGAGGTGGTGACCTTGGCCGGCGGGCGGATGGCGGTGCTGACCTTCCGCGGCGCCTATGACGGCCTGCACAGGGCCTGGGACTGGATCTACCTGCACTGGCTGCCGCAATCGGGCGAAAGGCCCGCCCTGGCGCCGCCCTTCGAGATCTATCTCAACACGCCGATGGACACCGCGCCCGAGGATCTGCTGACCGAAATCTGCATTCCGCTGGCCTAAGGTCAAAACCCCCAAAAAGCAGCGCCCCGCGACAAGTCGCAGGGCGCGTGCCTCCTCCCCAGATGCGACCTTGGGCCTCCTCTCCCTCGGTCGCCGGGTATGCCGTCGGACACGATTGCGCCCTGTCACGAATGTTTGACGTTACGTAAACGACCTGTCAACAGGCTTCTGCGACAGCCGCTTTTTCAGGCGGAGGCCAGCAGCTCTGCCTGTTTCACGATCACCTCGGCCTGCTTGATCGACGCAATATCCACCAGCCGGCCCTTGTAGACCGTGGCACCCTGGCCCGCGGCCTTGGCGGCCTCCATCGCGGCGAGAATGTCGCGCGCCTCGGCCACGGTCGATTCGGAGGGGGTGAAGACCTCGTTGGCCAGCGCGACCTGCTTGGGGTGGATCGCCCATTTGCCGACCATGCCCAAGGTGGCCGCGCGCCGGGCCTGGGCACGGAAGCCCTCGTCGTCGCTGAAATCGCCGAAGGGGCCATCGACGGGCAGGATGCCATGGGTGCGGCAGGCGGCGACAAGGGCCGCCGTCGCCCAATGCCAGGGGTCGGGCCAATGCTGGGCGCCCTGGCGCAGCATGTAGTAATTCTCCTGCGTGCCGCCGATGCCCGTGGTCTGCATCCCCATCGAGGCCGCGAAATCCGCGGCCCCCAGGCTCATGGCCTGCAGGCGGGGCGAGCCCTTGGCGATCTCTTCGACATGGGCAATCCCGGCGGCCGATTCGATGATGACCTCGAAACCCACGCGCTTTTGCCGGCCCTTGGCGCGTTCGATGGCGGTGACCAGCGCATCGACGGCGTAAAGGTCTTCGGCGCAGCCCACCTTGGGGATCATCAGCAGGTCGATCCGCTCCGAGCCCTGCTCCAACAGGTCCACCACGTCGCGATACCACCAGGGCGTGTCCAGCCCGTGGATGCGGATGGACAGGGTCTTGCGGCCCCAATCCACCTCATGCTTCGCCCGGATCACGTCGGCCCGGGCCGCGTCCTTGTCCGAGGGCGCGACCGAGTCCTCCAGGTCGAGG
>CAMFIX010000077.1 GCA_945952425.1 uncultured Pseudorhodobacter sp.
GGCCTGGCCGGTCGGCGTGCTGTCGGACCGGATCGGCAAGCGCGGATTGCTGGGGACGGGGCTGGGGCTGCTGGTGGCGGCCGACCTGGTCTTGGGGCTGTGGAGCAGCCTGGCCGGTCTGGCCCTTGGCGTCGTGCTCTGGGGGCTGCATATGGGGCTGACGCAGGGGCTTTTCGCGACGCTGGTGGCCGAGACGGTGCCGGCCGATCTGCGCGGCACGGCCTTCGGGGTTTACAACCTGGTGACCGGCGTGGCGCTTTTGCTGGCGAGCCTGATCGCGGGCGCGCTGTGGCAGGGGATCGGGCCGGAGGCGACCTTCCTCGTCGGCGCGGGGCTCGCGGCCCTGGCGCTCTTGGGCTTGCGCGCCGCGGTTCAGCCCGGCGCGCCGCGATAGCCGACCCCGGGCTCGGTCAGGATCAGCGTCGGGGCGGAGGGGTTCTCTTCGACCTTGGCGCGCAGCTGGCCGATGAAGACGCGCAGGTAGGGCACATCCTCGACATGCGCGGGGCCCCAGACCCGGGACAGCAGCTGCCGGTGGGTCAGGACGCGGCCGGGGCTCTCGGCCAAGGCCGCCAGCAGGTCGAATTCCTTGGGCGTCAGATGCAGGGCCACGCCGTCGCGCGTCACCTCATGCGCGGCGGCGTCGATGACCAGGGGCCCCAGCCGCAGCCGGTTGCCTTGGGCCGGGGCCGCGCGCAGGCAGACCCGCAGCCGCGCCAGAAGCTCGCCGATGGCGAAGGGTTTGGCGACGAAATCGTCGGCGCCAAGGTCCAGCGCCATGATCTTCTCCATCTCCTGATCGCGGGCCGACAGGACGATGACGGGCAGGGCCGAGGTCTGGCGCAGGGTCTCGATCACCGCCTTGCCGTCGGTGTCAGGCAGGCCGAGGTCCAGGATCATCAGGTCGGGCTTGCGGGCGGCGACCTGGGCCAAAGCCTCGGCGCCGGTCGTGGCGGTGCAGCTGTCATAGCCCGCTGCCGCCAGGGCATGGCCGAGAAAACGCAGGATCTGCGCCTCGTCGTCGACGATCAGGATCAGGGGGCGCATCAGGGGGCCTCCGGCAGGGAAAGGGTGAAGCCGCCGTCCCAGGTGAGGCGGCCCGACTGGTGGCGCGCGATGCCCTTGGCGACGGCGAGGCCGAGGCCGCGCTGGCCCGGCGCCGGGCGCAGGTCGGGCCCGTCGAGCCAGGCGCGGATCGCTTGCGGCGGGCCGTCCCCGCCATCGCGCAGGGTCAGGGTCACGGCGCCCTGGCCGGCCCGGGTCGCCAGCCGCACCGGCGCGCGGCCATGGTGCAGCGCATTGTCGATCAGGTTGAAGACCGCCTGTTCCAAAAGCGCCCCCTCGGCCCGGATCATCGGCAGGGGGGCGAGGTCCAGCGCCACCTCTGCCCCCTTGAACGCCCGCCGCGCCCGGGCCACCGCGGCCTCGGCGATGTCATTCAGATCGACCCAGGCCGGGCGCATCGGCGTCGCAAGCTCCAGCCGGGTCAGCTGCAAGAGGTTGGTCACATGGCGGTTCATCCGCCCCGCCTCTTCCTCGATGGCGGCCAGCAGGTCGGCACGGGCCTCGGGCGCCATGTCCAGTTCGCGCAGCGCCGAAGCCGCGCCCAGGATCGTGGCCAAAGGCGTGCGCAGATCATGGCTCAGCGAGGTCAGAACGGCCGAGCGCGTCGCCTCGGTCTCGGCGCGCAGACGCTCTTGCCGGGCCTTTTCGGCATAGTCCAGCCGTTGCAGGGCCAGACGGGTTTGTTCGGCCAAGGCGGTGATGGCCAGCGCGCGGCGCGGGCCCTCGCGCCCGTCCAGCCGCGGATGGCCAAGGGCGAGGTCTGGTGCCACGGGCAGAAAGCTGAACCGCGCGCCCGGCCAGCCCGGCGCCGGAGCGGGCTCGGGCCGCTGGTTGCGCAGGGCACGCTCGGCCGCGGCCAGGTCGGTGTCGAGCAGCGCGGCATCGGCGACCGGAACCCCGTCCTGCAGCGCGACCGAAACCGCCCCGCCGCCCAGCCGCTGCAGCTGGCCCCGCGCCGCAGCCAGCGCCGCGCCCCGCGTCTCGGCAAGGCCCAGCTCGGCCGACAGCGCGCCCAAGACCTCCAGCGCCTCGGCCCTCGCCCGTGCGGCCTCGGCCCGGTCATGCAGCCGCCCCGCCAACAACCCCGCGAGACCCGCGACCAGGAGGAAGATCACCAGGACGTAGAAATCCTGCGCCCGGGCGATGTGAAAGGTGTAAAGCGGCGCGGTGTAAAGGAAATTCAGCGCGGCAAAGGCGCCGATGGCCGCCGAAAGCCCGGTCCAGAAGCCGAAGGTGACCGCCGCCACCAGCACCGCCACCAGGAAGAACAGCGGCCGCGCGGGCTCGGGCCCCGGCGGCAGCGCCTGCACCAGCCCCGCCGCCAAGGCGATCAGCCCGGCCGAGGCCAGAAGTCCGATCCCGTCGGGCAGGGGCGGCAGGCCGGGCACGTCGCGGGGCAGAGGGGGGGCAGAAGAAGGGGAGGTATCCGGGTCCATGGGCCCCCAGATGACCCAGGCCGGGGCGGCTTGTCCACCGTCCTTATGGCTTCCTTATGCCGGGGGCGGGCTTCCCTCTCGCATCCTTATGCGGCCGGGCGCATCTGGAGCGCATCATTTCGCAAGGTCTCCGTCCATGACGCTCCCCCTCACCGCCCCCGCCCCGCGCAGCCAACCGGGCCTTCTTCCCTTGTCGCTCGCCGCCATCGGCGTGGTCTACGGCGACATCGGCACCTCGCCGCTTTACGCCTTCCGCGAGGCGATGCATGCCGCGGGCGCCAGCCATGGCGGGATCGAGCTGGCCGATGTGCTGGGGGTTCTGTCGCTGATCACCTGGTCCTTGATGGCGATCGTGACCTTCAAATACGTGGCGCTGCTGATGCGGGCCGACAACCAGGGCGAGGGGGGGACGCTCTCGCTCCTGGCGCTGGCCGAGCGGAGCCTGGGGCGGCGGCGCCGCCTGGTGCTGGCCATGGGTCTGGTGGGCGCGGCACTGTTCTTCGGCGATGCGGCGATCACGCCCGCGATCTCGGTCCTGTCGGCGGTCGAGGGGCTGAGCCTCGTCACCGATGCCTTCGACCCCTATATCCTGCTGATTTCCAGCGGGATCATCATCGGCCTTTTCCTCGTGCAATACCGCGGCACCGCGGCGGTGGCGCGGTTCTTCGGGCCGATCACCCTGGTCTGGTTCGGCGTCATGGCCTGGGGCGGTCTCGTCCATATCGCCGCCGCGCCCGAGGTGCTGGCGGCGCTGAACCCTTTGCAGGCCGTCGCGTTCATGGCGCATAACGGCAAGCTTGGCCTTGTCGTCCTGGGCGCCGTCTTCCTTGCCGTCACCGGGGCCGAGGCGCTTTATGCCGATATGGGGCATTTCGGGCGCAAGCCGATCCAGCTGGCCTGGATCTTCGTGGCCCTGCCGTCGCTGGTGCTGAACTATTTCGGCCAGGGCGCGCTGATCCTGACCGACCCGGCGGCGATGGAGAACCCGTTCTTCCGCCTTTATCCCGAGGCGATGCTGTTGCCCGTCGTCATCCTGGCCACCGCCGCGACGATCATCGCGAGCCAAGCCGTCATCTCGGGCGCCTATTCGCTGACCCGCCAGGCGATCCAGCTGCGGCTGCTGCCCCGGATGCGCATCCGCCATACGTCGGATGCGCAAGAGGGCCAGATCTACATGCCCGCCGTCAATGCCGCCCTGCTGGTCGCGGTGCTGGTGCTGGTTTTGACCTTCGAGAGCTCCTCCGCCCTGGCCTCGGCCTATGGGATCGCGGTGACCGGCACGATGGTGGTGACGGCGAGCCTCGCGATGATCGTGGCGCATCGGCACTGGGGCCTCAGCGCGCCGGTGGCGGTGGCGCTGTTCCTGCCTTTCCTCGCGCTGGACCTGACCTTCTTCGGCGCCAACCTCTTGAAACTCTTCGAAGGCGGCTGGCTGCCCCTGGGGCTGGCCACGCTGATGGTGATCGTGATGACCTCCTGGATCGCGGGCAGCGGCGTGGTGATGGGCAAGGAGGCGCAAGGCGAGATGGCCTTGGCCGGGCTCTTGCGGCGGCTGGCCGACAAGCCCTTGCCGCATGTGCCGGGCACGGCGGTCTTCCTGACCTCGGACCCCGATTATGCTCCGGCGGCCCTGTTGCACTCCTTGAAGCATTTCAAGGTCTTGCACGAGAACAACGTCATCCTGACGATCCGCACCGCCGACATTCCCCGGGTCGCGCCCGAGGACAGGGTGCAGATGTCCGACCTCGCCCCCGGCTTTCGCCGCATCGTCCTGACCTGGGGCTATGCCGAAGAGCCCGATGTGCCGGAGGGCCTGGCCTTGTGCCGCAAGCTGGGGTGGAAGTTCGACATCATGGCGACCTCTTTCATCCTGTCGCGCCGGTCCCTGCGCTTGTCGTCGCGGCGCGATATCCCGGGCTGGATGGCGCGGCTCTTCATCCTGATGGCGCGCAACTCCGCCCCCGCTTCGGACTATTTCCGCATCCCCGCGGGCCGGGTGGTCGAGCTTGGGACGCAGGTCAACGTCTAGACCCGGCCTTGCCCCTGCGGGCCCGCCGCTTCATGATGCCGGTCGATCCCAAGCCGGAGCCCAAGATGCTGATCCGCGACGCCCAAGACCCCGACCTTGCCGGAGTTCTGGAGATTTACAACCACGCCGTAGCCCATACGACGGCGATCTGGAACGACACTTTGGTCGATCTGGAGAACCGCCGCCAGTGGCGGGCCGCGCGGGTGGGGGCCGGATTTCCGGTGCTGGTGGCGGTGGAGGGCGCGCGGGTTCTGGGCTATGCCTCTTTCGGGGACTGGCGCGCCTTCGACGGCTATCGCCACACGGTCGAACATTCGGTCTATGTCCGCAGCGACGCGCGGGGCGGCGGGATCGGACGGGCGCTGATGGAGGCGCTGATCGAGCGCGCCCGCGCGATGGGCAAGCATGTGATGGTGGCGGGGATCGAGGCGGGCAATGCGGGCTCCATCGCGCTGCACCTGCGGTTGGGCTTCACCCAGACCGGGCTTTTGCCGCAGGTGGGGATGAAGTTCGGCAAATGGCTGGACCTGGCCTTCCTGCAGCTGCGGCTGGATGACCGCCCGCAGCCTTGAGGCCGTCATCTTTCCGTTGCCGAGGCGCCGTAAGCCCATGGCAAAGAAGGAGCGTGCGATGAGTGACGGCCTGCAGATCCTGACGCCGCAGCCGATCCGGCTGAAATGGCACCGCTTGCGGCGGCATGCGACGGATGGCGAATTCGATCCGCAGAACCTGGCCTTGGGGCTGGCGCTTGGCGCCTCGATGGAGATCGACCTGCAGGCGCGCGGCGATGACGGTTTCGCCGTGCTGCACGACGCAGACCTGTCGGGAGAGACCGACGGCAGCGGGCCCGTCGCGCGCTGCACCGCAGAAACCCTGGCCGGTTTGCGGCTGGCCTCGGGCCGCGCGCCGCTGACCTCCGAGGCCTTGGCGGGGCTTTTGGGCGCGGCCCATCCCGCCGCCTTGCTGCAGTTCGACATGAAGAACCAGCGCAGCGAAGTCAGCGACACCCATATCGCCCATTTGGCCGCGCTTTTTGCGCCCCATGCCGCGAGCCTCATCGTCTCGGGCGGGTCGGAGGCGCTGATTGCGGACCTTGCCGCCGCGATCCCGGGGCTGCGCAAGGGCTATGACCCGACCGACGAGATGCTGGCGGCGGGCACGCTCTCCGCAATGGAGGCGCGGCTCTTGGCCAGCCTGCGTCATCCCGTCAAGCCGGATATGGTCTATCTGAATTGGGAGATGCTGGTGGGTGCTGCGGCCCTGGGGCTCGACATGGTGGCGCTCGCCCATGCCGATGGGGTGACGGTCGACGCCTGGACCCATGAGATGGCCGACCCTGCTGCGGGCTTCTCGCCCGATGAAGCCGCGCGGTTCCAGGCGCTGATCGCGCTGGCGCCCGATCAGATCACCACGGACAGCCCCTTGGCCACGGAAGCGGCCTTCAACGGATTACGAAAATCGGATTCGTGACGGCGTGCACCACCTCGCGGGCGTCGCGGAGTTCGGCCATGACGAAGCCCTCGGCGCCCGTCCAATCGGTGGCGCCCCGCGCGTCAGGCGCCACGGGGCGGCTGTCTCGGCGCCCCGTCGCATCGACAAGGTGCAGCCACAAAGGTTGCGGGCCGCTTTGCCAGTGCAGGTGAAACGGGGCGCCCGGGGCGACCGTGCCCCCCATCGCCACCGCGCCCGAGGTCAGGATCAGCCGCGGCCCCGAGGACAGGTAATTCCGCCCCGCCGCCACCGCCGCGAGGATGGCCTCCTTGCTCAGGGCTTCGGCCTCGACATGGTTGAAGCCGATGGGGCCGAGCCCGCCTTCCTGCCCATGGATGTCGCTGCCCGCCGTGGCGACCAGCCGGTGACCCTGCGCCAACCACGACCGATACAGCGCGAGGCCGTCTTCGTTGTAATCGCTCCACGGCCCGCCGTTCCAGATCTCGACCTGACGCGCGGGGCCGGGCATGACATCGGCAAACTCCCAGCGGCAGCCGGTGCAGCCATCCTCGTCGCCCGGCGCCATCGGATGGGCGATGGTGAAGGCGGCGCCCTTCTCCATCGCGCCCCGTGCCAGACCCTCCATCGGCCCGCGCCATTCATGCCAACCCGCGCCATGGGTGACGGCGTGCCCGTGATGCGTCGTCATCTCCATGCCGCCGATGGTCAAGAGATCGTCGGAGGCCAGGGAATGCAGCTCGGCATGGCCCGAGACGGTGTTGTGATCGGTCAGCGCCAGGAAATCCAGCTCGCGCGAGCGCGCCCAAGTGACGAGGTCGCGCACGCTCCAGCTGCCGTCGGAATGCGCCGTGTGGCTGTGCAGGTCGCCGCGATACCAGCCGGGGCCGCGGGGGCGGGGGCGGCGCGGATGGGGCAGGGGGGCGGGGGGGAGCGCGGTCGTGCAGGTCTCGACCTCCAGCCGCCAGGTGACGGGACCGAGCAGCCGGAAGATGTCGAGCCCGACCTGCCAGCGTCCGGGCTCGATGGCGCCGGGCAGAAGGCCGGGCGTGGCGCGGGTGGCCTCCAGCTCGAACTCGGTGGCGGGGTTGTTGTGCAAGGCGCCGCGTGGGCCGTTCGGGCCCCAAAGCGACAGGCAGATCATGTTGTCGTAAAAGGCGCCGGGGTTGCGACGGGGGGTGAAGCTCAGCCGCAGGGTCAGCCGGGTCAGGCCGGGGGGCACATCGAAGCCCACCATGTGGTGCGACTTGTGGTCGGCCTCGGTCAGGGTGCCGGTCAGGATCATGCGTCTTCCTCCAGGGTCAGGCGCTGCGGCTGGATGGTTTCAAGAAGCGTCTCGCCGCGGAAGACATGCAGCGCGCGGGGCCAGAGCCGGATGCGCGCGCCGGGCAGGGGGGCTGCGGCGCGCGGGGTCAGCCAGGTCAGCGCCTCGCCCTGCGGCGTCATCAGGGCGACGCGCAACAGGGGGCCGAGGTCGGTGATGCGGATGACCTCGGCGGGCACGCCCTGCGGGTCGGGCAACAGGTCTTCGGGGCGGCAGGCCAGCGTCAGGTCGCCCGAGACCGGCATCTCGATGCGCCGCCCGCCCCAGGCAACGCAGCCGTCGCGCGCCGTGGCCAAGGTCACGTTCATCTGGCCGATGAACTGCGCGACCGACAAGGTCGCGGGGCAGGCGTAAAGGCCAGAGGGCGTATCCTCTTGCTCGATCGCGCCCTTCTTCATCACGACGATGCGGTCGGCCAGCTCCATCGCCTCTTCCTGGTCATGGGTCACGAAGATCGTGGTCAGGCCGAGACGGCGTTGCAAGGCCTTGAGTTCCTCGCGCAGGGACTTGCGCAAATGGGCGTCCAGCGCCGAGAAGGGCTCGTCCATCAACAGCACCTTGGGCGCGACGACGAGGCAGCGGGCCAGTGCCACCCGCTGCGCCTGGCCGCCGGAAAGCTCGGAGGGCAGGCGGCGGTCGAAGCCGCGCAGGCCGACCATCTCCAGCGCGGCCTCGGTTTTTGCGGCGATCTCGCTGCGCGGAAGGCCACGGACGCGCAGGCCGAAGCCCACATTGCGCGCGACCGTCATATGCGGCCAAAGCGCGTGGGATTGAAAGACCATCGCGGTCGGGCGGCGGTTGGCGGGGGTCTGCGTCATGTCCTGGCCGTCCAGCAGGATGCGGCCCGTGTCGGGGGGAATCAGGCCGGAGATCAGCCGCAGCAAGGTCGATTTGCCGCAGCCGGAGGGGCCGAGCAGGCAGACGAGCTCTCCGGGTGCGATCTTCAGCCGGGTGGAGGTCAGGGCGGGGGTGCCGCCGAAGCTTTTGGACAGGTCGGACAGGTCGATCAACTCAAGCTCCCAGCCCCTCGGCGATCCCGCGCGAGGTCATGAAGCGCCGCGTCAGCAGCAGCAGGACGAAACACGGCAGCCAGATCATCACGCAGAGCACGGCGGCGTCCTGCACGACGACCTGGGCCGACAGGGTCATCAGGGTCAAAGGCATGGTGGTGACCTTGGGCGCGCCGATCAGAAGGCCGCTATCCACCTCGAAGAGCACGGCGACGAAGGCCAGCACGTAAGAGGCGGCCAGCGCGGGCATCGCTTGCGGCAGGGTCACCGCCAGGAAGACCCGCAGGCGGCTGGCGCCGAGGTCGAAGGCGGCTTCCTCCAGCGCGGGGGGGATGGCGCGGAAAGCGGCGGTGGGTATCCAGATCATCACCAGCATGGCCGAAAGCCCCTGCACCAGCGCCACGCCCGGAAAGGTGCCGACCAAGCCCAGTTGCAAGAAGATCACGGCGATGGACAGGAAGAGGGCGAATTTCGGCACCGCTTGCGCGGCGATGAAGGAGAACAGCAGCAGTTGGCGGCCGGGGAACCTGAGCCTGGCAAAGGCGAAGGCGGCGGGCCAGCAGATCAGCGCGGCGGCGGTCGTGGCGACCGAGGCCAGCGCCAGCGAGGTCAGGACCGGGCCGGTGATCGTCTGGCGGCTTAGCACCTCGGCCCAGAATTTCAGACCCCATTCGGTGGGCAGGATCTGCGGATAGCGCCATTTCACCGCAAAGGCCCAGAGGACGACGGTGACGACCGGCCCCAGCATCGCCAGCACCATCGCTGTCAGAAGGGTCAGGCCGCCGAGGGGGAAGCGTCTCATCTGGCCCCCCGCGCCATGGTCAGGATGTAAAGCGCGCCGACGACGCCCGCGAAGCCCATCAGCACGACGGCCTGCACCTGCGCGGCCTCCGGGTTCTGCAGGTCGCCCAGGGTGCGCTGCATGAAGACGCCCAGCATCTCGGGCGCGGGCGGGCCCAGCATGAAGGGCACGGTATAGGCGCCGATCACGCCGAGGAAGGTCAGCGCAAAGGCGATCAGCAGGGCGCGTTTCAGTTGCGGCAAGAGGATCTCGGCCAGGATGCGCATGGGCCCGGCGCCAAGGTCTCGGGCGGCCTCGATGGCGGCATCGGACACTTGCGCGAGGCCTGCGCCGATCACCAGGACGGGCAGCGGGATATTCTCCCAGACGAAGGCCAGGAAGGGCGCGATGGGGGTGAGGTAGGGGG
>CAMFIX010000078.1 GCA_945952425.1 uncultured Pseudorhodobacter sp.
TCGAAGAGCTGCTTTTCGGTCGCAGCCCCGGTCTTGCCGGTCTTGATGAAGCTGTCGGCCTGCTTGACCGCCTCGGCCGCAAAGACGGCGACGGGCTGCAGAACGGTATACTCCATCTCGCCAGCCTTCACCGCCGCCACCGCATCGGGCGAGCCGTCGAAGCCGCCGACCTTCACGCCCGCGAGCTTGCCCGCCTCTTTCAGCGCGGCAATCGCGCCCAAAGCCATCTCGTCATTGCCCGAGATCACGCCGGTCAGGTCCGGGTTGGCTTGCAGCAGGGACTGCATCTTCTGATAGCCTTGGGTGCGGTCCCAGTTCGCGGTCTCTTTGCCGGCCTGCACCAGGTCGGGATATTGCGAGATCACCGTGGTATAGCCGTTCGACCGCGTCGCGGCATTGTTGTCGGCCGGGTTGCCGAAGAGCTCGACGAACTTGCCCTTCTCGCCCATCGCCTCGACCCAGGTCTGCGCGCCCAGGGCCGCGCCTTGCGCGTTGTTGGACACGAGCTGCGCCTTGGCGAGCCCTTCCTGGTTGATCTCGGCATTGACCAGGAACACCGGAATCCCGGCATCGACCGCCTTCTTCACCGCGCCGACCGAGCCATCGGCATTGGCCGGGTCGAGGATGATGGCCACCGACTTGTTGGTGATCGCGGTGTCGATCAGCTGGCTTTCGACATTGGTGTCACCCTTGTGGGCGGCGACATTGGCGGTATAGCCCATGCCCTCGGCGGTGGCCTTGGCGACATTGCCCTCGGTCAGCCAATAGGGGTTGGCGGGGTCGGTCACGATGATCGAGATCAGCCCGTCCGCCCAGGCGGCGCCCGCCATCAGGGCCGAGGTGGCCGCGGCGGCCAGCAGCATCTTGGTGGTCTTCAACATGGTATTCCTCCGTTGGATGTTGATTGGCTTGAAGATTTCGGCGGGTTACCGCCCACGCGCCGAGGCAGAGCCCAGCGAATTCAAAAGCACGGCCAGGACGATCACGGCGCCGGTGAAGACGGTCTGCCAATAGGGCGAGACGCCGACGATCACCAAGCCGTCGGCCAGAAAGCCGATGACGAAGGCGCCGAGCATCGTGCCCTGCACCGTGCCGCGCCCGCCCGACAAAGCCGCTCCGCCCACGACGACGGCCGCGATGGCGGTCAGCTCATAAGTCGTGCCCGCGGTCGGCCCGGCCGAGGTCAGCTGGCTGGAGAGCACCAGCCCCGCGACCGCGGACAGCACGCCCGACAAAGTGTAGACTGTCAGCAGCACGAAATTGACCGGCACGCCCGAGAGGTCGGCCGCGCGGGCATTGCCGCCGGTCGCATAAAGCCAGCGCCCGAAG
This sequence comes from uncultured Pseudorhodobacter sp., assembly GCA_945952425.1. Taxonomy (GTDB): domain Bacteria; phylum Pseudomonadota; class Alphaproteobacteria; order Rhodobacterales; family Rhodobacteraceae; genus Stagnihabitans. Next base: position 1,330 of record CAMFIX010000078.1, read on the forward strand.
GCCGAGCGGGTCAGGGTGACGGCGAAGACCACCGCCAGCACGACCAGCACGATGACCGAAATCGGCACGCCCTCGATCCGGTTGAAGCCCAGCCAGTCAAAGCCGGTGTTGCCCAGCTCCGGCTTGCCCGCAAGGTTGTTGTAGGTCAGCCCGTTGGTCTGCAAGAGCCCGATGCCGCGGGCGACATACATGACGCCCAAGGTGGCCACGAAAGCCGGCACCCGGAAGAAGGCGACCAGCACGCCGTTGACGGCGCCGATCAGGCCCCCCAACGCCAGGGTCAGCACAACGACGCCCCAGACCGGCAGATAGAAGACGGAGGTGCCGACCTCGACCCCCTGCATCATGGCCCCCGCCATGACGCCCGAAAACGCCAGGACCGATCCGACCGACAGGTCGATCCCCCCGGTCAGGATCACCAGAAGCATGCCGATGGCCAGGATGCCGTAGATCGCCACATGCGACGACATCACCAGGAAGTTCGACAGGGTGAAGTAATTCGGCGACAGCCAGGAGAAGACCGCCACGATGACGATCAGCGCCAGGAAGGCGCGGCCCTCCAGAAGCAGGCGGCCCAGCGAGAAGCTTTGGTTTTTCTGAGACATGGTTCCCTCACGCAGCCTTGGCTTCGCCCGAGGCGGCCATGATTTCTTCCTTGGCCACATCCGGCCCGAACTCGGCCACGATGCGCCCCTTGCGCATGACGATGATGCGATGCGCAATCGACAGGCATTCGGCCACTTCCGAGGTGGAATAGACCACGGCCAGCCCCTGCCGCGCGCCCTCGGCCAAGAGCCGGAAGACCTCGGCCTTGGCGCCGATGTCGATCCCGCGCGAGGGCTCGTCCAGCAGCAGAACCCGCGGGTTCGTGGCCATCATCTTGCCGATGACCACCTTTTGCTGGTTGCCGCCCGACAGCGACCCAATGGCGGCGCCCGGGCCCGAGGTCTTGACCGTCACCCGCCGGATCGAGCTTTCGACGATCTCGCGCTCGGCCCGGCGCGAGGTGAACAGCCCGCGGGTAAAGCGCAGGATCGAGGCGAGCGAGAGGTTCTGCCCCACGCTCATCGTCTGGACCAGCCCGTCGCGCTGGCGGTCTTCGGGCACGAGCGCGAGGCCCGTCTCGATCCGCTCGGCGATGGACAGGCCGCCCATCTCGACGCCCTCCAGCAAGACGCGGCCCGATTTCGGTCGCAACCTGCCCGCGATGGTCTCCAGAAGCTCGGTCCGCCCGGCGCCCATCAGCCCATAGATGCAGACGATCTCGCCCTTCCTGACGCTCAGCGACAGGTTGTCGACCAGGTTGAAGCCCCCTGCCCCGGTCAGGGTCAGCCCCTGAACCGTCAGCGCATCGGGGCCGAAGGTCACGTCGGGGGGGCTCCCCAGGTCGTAATTCTCGCCCACCATGTTGCGGACGATCCAGTTCAGGTCGATGTCGCGGCGCGGCGCATAGGCCGTCATCGTGCCGTCGCGCAGGACCACCGCATGGTTGGTGATCTGCAGGGCCTCTTCCAGGTGGTGGCTGATATAGACGATGCTGACGCCCTTGGCCGTCAGGTCGCGAATGACCTTGAACAGAACCTCGACCTCCGAGGCCGAGAGCGCCGAGGTCGGCTCGTCCATGATGAGGATGCGGCTGTCGACCGACAAAGCGCGGGCGATTTCCACGATCTGCTGCTGGCCGAGACGCAGGTCGCCCACCAGGGTCAGCGGGTCGATGTCCTGCTCCAGCTCGGCCATCAGCGCCTGCGCCTGCCGCGCCTCCTCGGCGAAATCGACGCCGGTCGCGGTGCGGATTTCGCGGCCCATGAAGATATTGTCGCGCACCGAAAGGTTGGGCGCCAGGCTCAGCTCCTGGTGGATGATCGAGATGCCCTTGTCGCGGGCATGGGTGGCGTTCTCGAAGGCGATGGGGGCGCCGTCGAGCAGGATCTCTCCACTGGTCGGCTGGATGACGCCCGAGAGAATCTTCATCAGCGTGGACTTGCCCGCCCCGTTTTCGCCGAAAAGGGTGGTGACCTGGCCGCGGTGGATGTCGAAATTCACGCCCTTCAGCGCATTCACCGCGCCATAGCTCTTGGCGACATTGCGGGCGGCGAGGACGACGTCGCTCATTTCACCCCCAGGGCAACAGGGGTGACGAACCAGGTCTTGGGATTGACGCCCATGCGGAAGGCGCCGGTGACCTCGATGGTCTTGCCCGTCAGGTTGGCCGTGTCGATCCCGTCGAGCACGGCCTTCTTCATCGCGCGGTTGATGGCGGCACCGGCGTCCTGGTATTCGATCTGGTTCTTGAAATTCGAAAAGTCGATTGTGCCGGGCGCATCGCGCAGCACCGTGTCGTTGATCGCGGGGCCGGTCTGGATGCGCAGCTTGATGTCATCGGGCAGGCCCGCGACGGTCAGGCCATAGATGCCCGACTTGCCGTTGCCGACCGTGGCGGTGAATTTCACCATCAGGATCGCCCCGGTGGTCGAGGGCGTGCCATAGGTCGTGGCCGCGGCCTTGGGGTCCGCCTCGACCGCGGCGGCGAGCGTGGCCGCATCGACCGCCCGTTTCACGATGGCGTCGCGGATCGCGGGGAAGTTGGCATCGCCGAAGGCATCGGGGTTGAAGGCCTGGGTGCGGGTGTCTTCCTGCGAGCCGATCTGGACCACCTTGGTGTCCAGCGCGATGCCCGCGAGCACGGCGAGGACGACACCGGCCAGGATCAGGCGGCGGGTCTTCGGTCGGGCCTTTTGGGTCGTGGGCTTGGTCATGGGGCGCGCTCCGGTCTGCTGGCAGGCCGGGGGAAGGCTGGGGTCGGGGGCCAAGGCGCGCGGCTCAGGGGCCCCAAGGCCCCGGCGTCGCTTCCCCTCCCCGTCTGCCCGGCTCCTCCTCCGGTCTGGACGTTTCTGTGATATGTTCGTGTTAAGTGTAAAGTCAAGTGAGTTATATATCGGGGCCTGGCTGCGGATGAAAATTCCGATACGGCGCGGGGTTGGGCGAAGGGAGTGCCTGCAGATGGCTGGGCGACTCGGGCGGGGTTTCGGGGGTTCCGCCTGGGTCGAGGGGCGAATCGGCGCGGGCTGCACTGCGGAAGCGAAAGGATTTCCGCGCCTGCGAGGCCTTGCGATTCGCCGCTTATCTTCCTGCAAAAGCATGGTATTTCACCGAAACCCCCAAAGCGCCGCGGCCCGGCGGCCCTTTGGACCCCGACCCGCTGCCTGCTGGACTGCCCGCACATGCCACCCGCCGCCGAAGCCTTGCGCCGGCTGGGCACCTGGGTCGACAGGACACCAGTTTACTTGAAAGAAATCGCTCTGTCCGTAAAAAATTTCAATTTCCATGTTATCTTTGTGATGATAAAAGAGCGCAGGGCCAGAGGGGGGGAACCATGGCAAAGACGGATGTGGTGATCGGCATCGACGCCGGAACCTCGGTCATGAAGGCCGTGGCTTTCGACCTGGAGGGCAACCAGCTCGCCGTCGCCGCGATTGCCAACCGCTATGACGTGGGCCCGGGGGGCGCGGTGACGCAGCCCATGGGGCGCACCTGGGCCGATTGTGCGGGCGCGCTGCGGGCGCTGGGGGAAAAGGTGGCGAACCTCGCCGCCCGCACAGCCGCCCTCTCGGTCACCGCGCAGGGCGACGGCACCTGGCTCGTCGGGCGCGACGGGCCGGTGGGCGACGCCTGGATCTGGCTGGACGCCCGCGCCGCGCCGACGGTCGAGCGTCTGGCCGCCAGCCCCCTGAACCGCCGCCGCTTCGAGACCACCGGGACCGGGCTCAACACCTGCCAGCAGGGCGCCCAGATGGCGCATATGGACCGCTTTCACCCCGCGCTTTTGGACACCGCCGAGGTCGCGCTGCATTGCAAGGACTGGCTTTACCTCTGCCTGACCGGGGTGCGCGCCACCGACCCCTCCGAGGCGGGCTTCACCTTCGCCGACTTCCGCAGTCGCGCCTATGACGAGGGCGTCATCGGCGCCTTGGGCCTGACCCACCGCCGCGCCCTGCTGCCGCCGATCCTGGAGGGCACAGAAGTCACCCATCCCCTGACCGCCGAAGCTGCCGCTGCCACGGGCCTCGCGCAGGGCACGCCGGTCGCGCTGGCCTATGTCGACATGGCGATGACCGCGCTTGGCGCCGGGGTCTATGGCGGGGGGCAGAATGTCGCCTGCTCGACCGTGGGCTCGACGGGCGTGCATATGCGCGCCGTCGCCGCGGAGAAGGTCCATCTGAATGCCGAGGGCACGGGCTATGTCATCGCCCTCCCCCTTCCCGGCATCGTCACCCAGGTCCAGACGAACATGGCCGCGACCCTGAACCTCGATTGGGTTCTGTCGGTCGGGGCCGGGCTTCTGACGGATATGGGCCATCCCGCCAGCCACCGCGATCTCGTGGGCCAAATCGAGAGGTGGCTGGCGGCGACGACCCCGGGGCAGATCGTCTATATGCCCTACATCTCCGAGGCGGGGGAGCGCGGCCCCTTCGTCTCGGCGCGCGCCCGGGCGGGGTTCACGGGGCTAAGCCAGACCCATACCTACCCCGACATGGTCCGCGCGGTGATCGAGGGGCTGGGGATGGCGCTCCGCGACTGCTATGCCGCGATGGGCCCCCTGCCGTCGGAATTGCGCCTCACCGGGGGGGCGGCGCGGTCGCGGGGCCTGCGGCAGATCCTGGCCGCCTGCGCCCATGCCCCGGTGCGTGTCAGCGCGCGGGAAGAGGCAGGGGCCGCGGGGGCGGCCATGATGGCCGCCGTGGCCATCGGCGCCTATCCGACCATGGAGGCCTGCATCGCCGAATGGGTGACGCCGCTTCTGGGCCCCGCCGAGGCGCCCGACACGCATTTGGAAACCACATATGACAGGCTCTTCGGGGCCTATGGCGCCGCGCGGCGCGGGCTGGTGCCCGCCTGGGACGCGCTGGCCGGGAAGGAGTAAGACATGCTGGATCTGTTCGTCATCGGAGGCGGGATCAACGGCGCGGGGATCGCGCGTGATGCAGCCGGGCGGGGGCTGAAGGTCGCGCTGGCGGAAAAGGACGACCTGGCGCAGGGGACTTCGTCACGCTCGGGGAAACTGGTGCATGGCGGGCTGCGTTATCTGGAATATTACGAGTTCCGGCTGGTCCGCGAGGCCCTGATCGAGCGCGAGGTTCTGCTGAACGCTGCCCCGCATATCATCTGGCCGATGCGCTTCGTCCTGCCGCACTCGCCGACCGACCGCCCGGCCTGGCTGGTGCGGCTGGGGCTGTTCCTTTACGACCACCTGGGCGGGCGCAAACGTCTGCCCGGCACGCGCACGCTGAACCTGGCGCGCGACCCGGAAGGCGCGGCCATCCTGCCGCAATTTACCCGCGGCTTCGAATATTCCGACTGCTGGGTGGACGACGCCCGCCTCGTCGTGCTGAACGCGCTCGGCGCCGCCGAGAAGGGGGCCGAGGTGCTGACACGCTCCGCCGTCGTCTCGGCCCGGCGCGAGGACGGCGCCTGGACCATCGTGACCCGCGGGCCCGAGGGCGAGCGCACCCACCGCGCCCGCTGCATCGTCAATGCCGCCGGCCCTTGGGTCTCTGACGTCATCGGGCGGGTGGCGGGGTCGAACTCCTCCCGCGGGGTGCGGCTGGTCAAGGGCAGCCATATCATCGTCAAGAAGTGGTGGGAGGGGCAGAACGCCTATCTGGTGCAGAACCACGACAAGCGCGTGATCTTCATCAACCCCTATGAGGGCGACATGGCGCTGATCGGGACGACCGACATCCCCTGGGAGGGTCGGGCCGAGGATGTGACCATTGCCGAGGCCGAAATCGACTACCTGCTGAAGGCCGTGAACCGCTATTTCAAGGAGAAGCTGCGGCCTTCGGATGTGCTGCATTCTTTCTCGGGCGTCAGGCCCCTGTTCGACGACGGCAAGGGCAATCCTTCCGCCGTGACGCGGGACTATGTCTTCGACCTGGATGAAACAGGCGGCGTGCCCATGCTGAACGTCTTCGGCGGCAAGATCACCACCTTCCGGGAACTGGCGGAACGCGGGATGCACCGGCTGAAAGGCATCTTTCCCCAGATGGGGCCGGACTGGACGGCGACCGCCCCCCTGCCGGGCGGCGAGATGCCCGGCGCCGATTACGAAAGCTTTATCAACACGTTGCGGGATGAGTTCCCGGGGGTGCAGCGCGGCCTGATCCTGCACCTCGCCCGCCGCTATGGCACCCGCACGCGCGAGATCCTGAAGGGCGACCTGGGGCGCCACTTCGGCGGCTGGCTCTATGAGGCCGAGGCGCGCTATCTTGCCGCCAAGGAATGGGCGATGACGGCGGAGGATGTGCTCTATCGGCGCACCAAGCATTACCTGCATTTGACGGAAGGCGAACGCGCGGCGTTCAGCGCCTGGTTCGATGGGGGCATGAAATGAGCCTGACGCTTTCGCTGAACACCAACCCCTTGGTGAACCGCTTTGCCGAGCCCGCCGACCTGATCGAGACGGTGGCCCGCGACCTTCGCCTGCGCGATCTGCAATTGACGCATGAGTTCATCAACCCCTCCTGGCCCGCGCCCGTCCTCCGCCGCCTGACGCGCGATATGGGGGCGGCGCTGAACCGGACGGGGGTGCGGGTGACCTCGGGCATGACGGGGCCTTACGGGCGGCTGAACCACTTCGGCCACCCGGACAAGGACGTTCGCCGCTATTACATCGACTGGTTCAAGACCTTTGCCGACATCATCGGCGACCTGGGCGGCCAGTCGGTCGGCACGCAATTCGCGATCTTCACCTACCGCGATTACGACGACCCCAAGCGCCGGGAAGAGCTGATCCAGATCGCCATCGATGCCTGGGCCGAGGTGGCAGACCACGCCAAGGGCGCGGGGCTGAAATATGTCTTCTGGGAGCCGATGAGCATCGGCCGCGAATTCGGCGAGACGATCGAGGCCTGCCTTTCCCTGCAAAGCCGGCTGACGGCAGCCAATATGGCCGTGCCGATGTGGATGATGGCCGACATCGACCATGGCGATGTGACCTCGGCCAACCCCGACGACTACGACCCCTATGCCTGGGCGCGGGCGGTGCCGAAGGTCTCGCCCATCATCCACATCAAGCAGAGCCTGATGGACAAGGGCGGCCACCGGCCCTTTACGGCCGAGTTCAACGCCAAGGGCAAGATCCAGCCCGAGCCGCTCTTGAAGGCCTTCGCCGAAGGCGGCGCGGTCGACAACGAGATCTGCCTGGAGCTGTCCTTCAAGGAGCGCGAGCCGAACGACCGCCAGGTCATCCCCCAGATCGCCGAGTCGGTTGCCTTCTGGGCGCCTTTCATCGACACAGGGGTCAGCGACCTGAGGATCTGACATGCGCTTCGCCTTCGCAACCGCCACCGAGATCCGCTTTGGCCGGGGCGAGCTGGAGCGCGCCCTGCCCGAGATCGCGGCGATGGGGGCGCTTTTGGTGGTGCATGGCGCCGGGGTGATGGCCCGGGGGGGCACGGCGGCTCGGGCCATCGAGGCCCTGCGCCCCCGGCTGGCGCGCGCTATTTCGGCAGAACCAGAGCTGGCGGAGATCGAGGCGGGCGTGGGGGCGGCCCGGGCCGCGGGGGTGACAGCGGTCGTGGCCATCGGCGGTGGCGCGGTGATCGACGCGGGGAAAGCGCTGGCCGCGCTGATCCCGGCGCCGTATGGGGCGATGCGCCACCTGGAGGTCGTGGGTGAGGGGCGCCCGCTGGATGTGGCCCCCCTGCGCTTCGTCGCGGTGCCAACCACGGCGGGCACCGGGGCCGAGGTGACGCGCAACGCGGTCATCGGCGTGGCGGCGCACCGCCGCAAGGTCAGCCTGCGCGACGCGCGGATGCTGCCGCGGCTGGCGGTTGTGGACCCCGCGCTGACCGACCATTGCCCGCGAGGGGTGACCCTGGCCTCGGGGCTCGACGCCATCACGCAGGTCATCGAGCCCTATATCTCGACGAAAGCCAATGCGCTGACCGATGCGCTGTGTCGCGATGCGATCCCCCGGGGGCTGGTGGCGCTGCGCCGTCTGATGGAGGGCGAAGACCCGCAGGCCCGGGACGAGATGGCTTGGGTCTCGCTCTGCGGCGGGCTGGCGCTGGCCAATGCGGGGCTTGGGGTGGTGCATGGGCTGGCGGGGCCGCTCGGGGGCCTGTCGGGGGCGGCGCATGGGGCGATCTGCGGGGCGCTGCTGGCGCCGGGGCTGCGGGCCAATGC
>CAMFIX010000079.1 GCA_945952425.1 uncultured Pseudorhodobacter sp.
GCACGAAAGGCGCCCGGAAAGCCGGGTCATCGTGCTGACCGGCTATGGCGCGATCGCGACGGCGGTGGCGGCGGTCAAGATCGGGGCGATCGACTATCTTTCCAAACCCGCCGATGCCAATGACATCACCAAGGCGCTTTTGGAGGGCGATGCCGAAATGCCTGCCCCGCCCGAACACCTGATGTCGGCCGACCGCGTGCGGTGGGAACATATCCAGCGTGTCTATGAAATGTGCGACCGCAACGTCTCGGAAACCGCGCGGCGGCTTTCGATGCACCGCCGCACGCTGCAGCGGATATTGGCCAAGCGCAGCCCGAAATGACGGTTTCGGGCGCCGAAATGCGCTTTCGGTAATAGTTTCGGGCCGCGGCCCTTTGAATTCGCCCCGGGTCTTGCAGATCGGCCCGCGGGGGAAATGGCATTCGAACGAAATTTTGACTTGCCAGCGAAAGTCAACTTTCTTAATCAATAGGTCGGCCCAAACCTGAAAGGAAGCGGTAATGGTCGATCTGAATTCCATGTCGTTGAAAGAACTGAAAGAGCTGCAATCGCAGGTTGCCAAGGCCATTGCCTCGTTCGAAGATCGCAAGAAGCTGGAAACGCTGGCCAAGCTGCGCGAATTGGCGCGGGCCGAGGGCTTTGCCCTGGAAGAGCTGACGTCGCTGACCGCCACGCGCAAAAGGGCGCCCTCGGCGGTGACCTATGCCAATCCGGCCAATCCCGCCGACACCTGGTCGGGCCGCGGCCGCAAACCGCGCTGGTTCATCGAGGCGATCAATGCCGGCAAATCGCGCGACGACCTGCTCGCCTGACTAGACCGCGGCTTTCAGCCACCGCATGAAAGCTTTCAGCTCCGGGCGCTTGGGTCCGGGGCGGGTCACCATGTAATAGGCCAGGCTGTCGTCCTTCAGCCGCCCGACGATTTGCAGCGTGCCGTTTTCGACGTCATGTTCCACCAGCGCCTCGGCCTCGACGTAAAGTCCAAGGCCGGCGCGGGCCGCCGACAGGGCGAGGTCTTCGGTCGGCACATCGGTGATGTTCATCGCATCGGGTTTCAGCCCGAAGCCTTTCAGCCAGGTCAGGGTCTCGGCCCAATCCTCGGCGATCACCCAGGGCATCGCCGACATCTCGGCATTGGTCAAATCGCGTCGGCCCTGCAGCAATTCGGGCGCCGCGACGATGACGTAATCGGCCGCCGTCAGAAATTCGACATCCAGCCCAGGCCATTTGCCGTTGCCGAAGCGGATGCCGATGTCGATCCCCTCGCGCCGCAGATCGACGACGCGCTTTTCGGGGTTCAGCGACAATTCGATCTCGGGATGGGCTTTCCAGAAGCCCGCCATCTTGGGCATCAGCCAATTCGCCGCGAAAGCCGCGGTCAGGGTGACGCGCAAGGGCCCCGGCCCGCCGCCGCGCACCTCCTCCAGAGCCTGGGCGATGCCGCGGAACCCTTCCGCCAAGGCCGAGGCCAGCTTTGCCCCTTCCGGCGTCAAAGCCATCCCCCGACCGGCGCGATACAAAAGCTCCCGGCCGAGGTGATCCTCCAGCCCGCGCACCTGCTGGGCCACCGCGGCATGGGTCACGTTCAGCTCGCGCGCGGCCAGCGAGAAGCTTTGCAGCCGGGCCGCGGTTTCAAACGCCCGCAGCGCGGTCAGCGAGGGAAAGGCGCGCCAGTCGACCATTCATGAATCCTTCATCTGTTAGATAAACTAACAAGTTGAAAGAATCCCTGCCTTGGGAAAAGCCGGGAAACCCGCTATATCCCTAGCATCGGTTCAGAAGAAAGGTGACCAAAATGTTAAGCCTGATTGCAGATGCCCTGATGATCGCCACCCGTATGGCCCCGGCTTCCCGGAGCGAGCGGCGTGGACGCTGATCACAAGCCCTTCAGCAAGGCCGCGTGCCGCAAAACATAGGCCGTCCGCACCTCCGCGGGCGGCCTAAGTCTTATTTCCAACCCCAAGAGCCCCGGCGCCGGGCGACCGAAGAAACGGTCGGCCTCGTCCTCGCGGAAACCCGCGATCTGCACCGCCTCCAGCCAGGCCGAAACCTTGTCCGCCGCCTTGATCGCCTTCTTCACCGCCACGGGCAGCACCGCGGGCAGGCCAAAGCGGATATGCACCGCCGCCGTCAGCCGGGCGTCCAGCTCGGCATAGCCCGGACCGACCGCCGCCTTGACCGGGCTGATCATGTCGCCGATGACATATTCCGGCGCGTCATGCAGCAAAGCCGCCAGGCACCAGCGCTGTTCGTAGCCCCCCTGCAGCCGGTAGATCTCTTCGACCAGCAGCGAATGTTCGGCGACCGAGTAGGGCCAGTCGCCGCGGGTCTGGCCGTTCCACCTCGCGACGAAGGCCAGACCATGGGCGATGTCCTCGATCTCGACATCCACGGGCGTCGGGTCCAAAAGGTCCAGCCGCCGCCCCGAGAGCATCCTTTGCCAGGCACGTGGTTGTTTCATGCGGGCCTCCGTCGCCCCTTCCTGCCGCGAAACGGGCGCGAAGGGAATCCCCCTGACTTTACGCTCATCCCCACCTGTGCCATCACTGCCGACACCAGGCAGGAGAAGCCGATGACCGAGACTTGGAGCCCCCTGTGCCTCGTGCCGGCCTGCGATGTGGGGCGCGCGGCATGGCCGATGCCGGTTGCCGTGCTGGGCGACGACCTGGCGGTGTCGCAGGATGGCCGGGCGGTGGCTTTGTCTCAGATCGCGGTGGCTGTCAGCCTGACGGCGGAAGGGGCAGCTTTGTTCGACCGGCTGGAGGCCGCGCAGCCCGGCGCCTTGCAGGGCATCCGTCATGCGGGCGATCCGGTGGCGGCCCTGGTCGCGGCCCTGGCGCACTCGCAGGCCCGGGTGGCGCGGCAGCTGCGCGAACTCGCGCAGTTGCGCGAGATGGCCGAGCGCAGCCTGCAAAGCTTTCAGCGGCTGGAGGCTTTTGTCTGGCAGACCAGCAAGGGCGAGCGGACCCTGGTGCAGCACCTTGCGCAAGAGGGCAGCTTTGCCCTCACCCGCGCGGTCCAGCGCCTGCCGGGCGACAGCGCGGGCCTGACCGATGTTGCGGTCTGGATCGGCGGCGCGCGCGGCGTTCTGACTGCCCGGCTGGTCCTGGCCGAAAGCGCCGAGGTCGTGGGCCTTTGGCAGGTGACCGACCCGGGCGAGGGCTGGCTGCGGCTGGCGCTCCCCCGCGCGCTTTCGGTCGATGCGCAGACCCCCATGCTGCACCTCGACTGGACCGGAGAGCCCCTGACCCTCGGCCTCTCCCTCCCCCATCCCGATCCGCGCTTCCAATGCGAGGGCGGCGCGATGCTGGCCCTCAAGCTGTGGAAATTCGTCCCCGGCGTGGCCGCTCCCATGGCGCCCGAGGCGCATGGCACCGAACCCGGCACGGGCCGCTGGCTGATGCCGCTGGCCGCTGGTCCGCTGACCCTGACCGACGAGACCCTGACCCTCCGCCACCCCATCCCCGCCGGGTTGCGGCTGGCGCAGGTCATGGTCTCTGCCGAAGGCGCGGTCGAGATGGCGCTGACGCAAGGCGCGCCCCGTTGGCAGCCCATCGGCGCCGAGCCGGTCACGCTGGTGCTGCACGATGCCGCCCCGGGCGAGCTTCTCCTGATGGCCCGGGCGAAAGGCGCCGCCACGCTTTACCTCGACCCGGTCGAGGGCTTTGCGCATGCCCGCTGAGCCGCTTCTGGCCATCGTCATCCCGGTCTTCCGCCATTCGGTCCTGATGGCGGGCGCGGTGGAAAGCGCGCTGGCGCAAGAGGCGGATTTCGCCATCCGCATCGTCATCGTCAACGACGGTTGTCCCCATCCCGAGACGCATGAAACCGGCCTCGCCTATGCCCGCGCCTATCCCGAAAGGGTGACCTATCTGCGCAAGGCGAACGGCGGGCTCTCTTCCGCCCGCAACCACGGGATTGCGCATGTGCTGGCGCATCTGCCCACCGTCCGGGCGATCTATATGCTGGATGCCGACAATGCGCTGCGGCCGCTGGCGATGGCGCGGGCGATGGCGGCGCTGCAGGCCTCGGACGCCGGCTGGATCTATCCCGACATCGACATGCGGGGGCTGACCTCCGGCCACGACTATTCCGGCCCCTATTCCGTCCTGCTGCATCTGGCGATGAACACCTGCGAGGCGGGCAGTCTGGTCCGGCGCGAGGTCTTCGAGGCCGGGGTGATGTTCGACACCTCTTTCAAGGCCGGGTTCGAGGATTGGGATTTCTTCCTCTCCGCCGTTCAGGCCGGGTTTCGCGGGCAGAACATCGAAGGGATGGGTTTCCTCTACCGCAAGCGCCCCGAGTCGATGCTGGCCGATTCCGAGCGCGAGCGCGAGCCGATCCTCGCCAAGCTGCGCGCCAAGCACCGGGCGCTGTTCTCGCCCCGCGCCATGCTGGAGATGGAGGCCGTCGAGGCCCCGCGCTATGCCTTCATCCTCGCCGACCTGAACGAGGTCTGGCTGGCGACCGATCCGCTTTCCCCGGCCGAGGTGCTGAGCCCCGAGGACTTCGCGCTGCGCCTCTGGCGCGCCCGTGCCGCCCCCGGCCGTCACCCTTTGCCGCCCCTGACCGTGGTGACCCGCTCGGACGCCCTGGCCGAGGCGGCGGCGGCCGGGATGCTGCACGGGCTCTTGTGGCAGCTGGAGGTGATCGCCGACCAGGCCCATGTCGCGGGGTTGGTGGGGGTGCAGGGCGGCGCCGACCGGCTGGGCCTGCGCCTTCTGCCCGAGGGCCAGCGCAGCGCCGACGAGGCCGCCGTGCTGATGCTGGCGACCGAGCTGGTGACGAGTTCTGCCGCCGATGCGAAAGGCGCCTGGATGGGCTCGCTTCTGGGCGCCACGCCGCAGCCGCGGGTGGTGCTGGCGCAGGTGACCCTGCCGCCCGCGCTGCCGGTCGCGGCCTTGGGTCAGGGCGGCATGGCGGCGGCGCTGCTGGCGGCGATTGCGGGGCTCAGGGCCTCGCCCTGGGCCCGGGGCGCGCAGATCGCCGACTGGCGCGCGCCCGACCTGAAGCGGCGGGCGGCGTCGCATATGATCCTGCGCAACCGGCTGGGGCAACAGCCGACCTTGCCTCTGCTGCGCGGCACGGGGCGGCATGTGGGGCTGGTCCTGTCGATCCTGGAGTTCGGCGGGGTCGAGAAAGTGGCGCTGAACCTCGCCCGGGCCTTTGCGGCGCGGGGCTGGGCGGTGCATCTGGTCCTGGTCGGCGTGCGCGATGCGGCCGTCAGCGCGGAGTGGCGCGCGACCCTGGCCTCGGTCACCTTCCTGGGCGACCCGGATTACGCGCCCTGGGGCGGCGGCGACCGCGATTACTTCGGCACCGAGATCCCGCGCTGGGCGACCAGCGGCAACCACGCCCGGCTGATCGCGCTTTTGCATTGGCTGGATGTCGTGGTCGATCTGCATTCCGGCGCCGGGGTGGCGGTGATGGGTCAGCTGAAGCGGCAGGGGGTGGTGACGGTGACCTCGCTGCACCTGGCCGACCTGTCGGCGGCAGGGCGGCCCACCGGCAACCCCTTCCTCGCTTTGGCCTATGAACACGCCTTCGACCTCTTCGCCCCCTGTTCCCACGCCTTGGGCGACTGGCTGCACGCGCTGGGCATCCCCGAGGACAAGATCGTGCCGGTGCCGAACGCGCCCGGCTTCCCGCTGGACCCGGCGCAGGCGGAAAGCCTGCAGCAGGCCCGCCGTGACCGTCCCCCGGGGCGGCTGCGGGCCTTGTTCCTGGGTCGGCTGGATGCGCAAAAGGGGTTGCAGCGGTTGGCCGAGGTGATCGCGCAAAGCCGCGATCTGCCGGTCGACTGGCGGGTGATCGGCAAGGCGGTGCTGGCCGACGGGCCGCTGCCCGAGGCGATCTCGGCCGTCCTGGAACCCGCTTTGACCACGCCCGAAGCCCTGACCGAGGCGCTGGCCGCGGCCGATGTGCTGGTCCTGCTGTCGGAATACGAGGGCCTGCCCCTGACCGTGCTGGAGGCGATGCGCCAGGGCGTCGTGCCGGTGGCGACCGATGTCGGTGCCGTGGCCGAGGTGGTGCAGGACGGCGTCACCGGGGTTCTGCTGCCCTTTGACCAGGCCGTGCCCGCCTGCCTCGCCGCGCTGCGGGCGCTGACCCCCGACCACCTTGCCAGGCTCTCGGCCAATGCCGCCGCGGCCATGCAGGGCCGCGACTGGCTGGCCGCGACCGCGCCCCTGGCCCTGGCGCTGGACCGCATCGCCGCCACCCGCCAGCCCAGCGCCGACACCGACCTGCCGCCTCCCGCCCATGTCGCCCCGCTGGGCGCCCATGACACCGAGATGGAGCGCATCGACCTGACCCCGCCGCTTTGGGCCGCGCTGCAAAGCGACGAACCCGCCCGCCTGCACCGCTACGAACCCTTCGCGGGCTTCCTGCAATTCGGCGCCCCCGAAGGCGCGGATGTCGTGCTGGACCTGCAGCCCCGCCGGTTGCGGGGCCAGGGCCGGGCCCTGTCGCTGACGCCCGAGGGTCGACCGCAGCCCTGGTTCACCTACGAGCTGATCCTCGACGGCGCCCCCCTGCAAGACCTCATCGCCCTGGACTTCCGCCTGCGCTATGCCCTGCCCCGGCCGCGCAACCTTTACGCCCAGTTCATGCTGAGCGGCGCGGGCGAGCAGGTGACCATCGACTTCGGCACGCTGCGCGGCACCGATGCCGGCAGCCCGATGACCCTGACGCTGGCGCTGCGCCAGGTCGCGCCCGAGATGCGCCGGAGCCTCGCCCGCGTGCGGCTGGTTCTGTCGACCGATGGCGAGATGCTGCCCCTGGACCTGATGGAGTTTTCGGTCGAGGGGCGGCGTTGATCCCCCGAACGGGGGATACAGGAAAGAAACTGACTGTTTGTTGCGCAAATCCACGCAGTTGCTTCTTTGCTAACCAAGTTAGTTGACTAGAATGCCCTTGGTCCGGGCATTCGCACGGCACTTTGTATTGTCAGCTTCACATCGCACCGCTATGCAGCGTGCGACCTGTCCACCGGCGCCTCTGCGCCCCTCAACCGCGCAGAACCTGATGTCCGTCCATGTGCCCCCCTATCGCTCCGTGCGCCCCGTCATCGGAGACAGCCGCCAGATCGCGGGCGTCTTCGATTACGTCGATCCGGGCTGCGGTTTGCGCGGCTGGCTGGTCCATCCGCGAATCGAGGCGCTGCCCCTGCGGGTCGAGGCCTGGTGCCAGGGCCAAAGGCTGGCCTCCACCGTCACCGTGCTGGAACGGCCCGACATCGACAAGGTGCTGAAGCGCCAGACCTGGTGCGGCTTCCTGATCGGGTGGAGCCGATTCGACCAGGCCCTCTTGCGCCAGATCGCCGAAGAGGCGCCCGAGGCCGCGATCGAGGTGCGGACCGGCGGGGCGGGCCTGTTGGTGCCCGCGACGCAAGAGCCCGTCACCGCGCGCGAGGCGCTGAAGATGCTTCTCGGCGCCCCCCGCGGCGACCAGCGCGCCGAATTCGCCCAGCTGAACACCTGGCTGGAGATCGAGGCGTCCGGCCTTTTCGACCCCTACTGGTATTTCCGGCAATACGGCGCCGACGAGGCGCAGCAGCGCCCCGCCCTTCTGCACTACATCCAGGCCGGCGAGGCTTTGGGCAACCGGCCGAACCTGTATTTCGACCCGGCCTTCTATGCCGCCGCCGCGGGGCTCGGGCCCGAGGAATCGAGCCTTCTGCACTACCTGCGCCGCCAGCATGGCACCCGCCAGCACCCTTCGGCGCATTTCGACAACGGCTGGTATCGCGAGGTCTACGACATCGACACCAGCCGGGGGGCGCTGTCGCATTACCTGAACCGGCGGCCCCGGCATCTGCCGAACCGGCTTGTCACCGAAGAGATGCTCGTCGCCCCGCCCGGGACCGAAGACCCCTACGAATATTTCCTGCGCCACCTGCCCAAGCGACCCGAGCCCTTCCGCGCCCGGCTGGCCGCCACGCCCGAAGGCGCCGCGATCCTGGCCGATGCGCTGCGGCTTTTTGCCGAGGGCGACGACCCGGTCCTGGCCCTGCCCGCCCCGCCCTCCGAAGCCGCCCAGGCCGCGCCCGAGCTGTTGAAGGGCGTCACCTCGGTCGAGGCTTTGGCCGTCCTGGCCGAAACCGATGCGACGGCCCGCGCTTTGGCCGAGACCGACAGCGGCATCGGCCTGGTGTTCGCCGCGGGCGCCCAGGTCGGCGCGGGCGACATTCCCGCCGCGGCCGAGCTGTTCCTGCGCGCCCTTCCCGCCCTGTCCGAGCTCGATCCCAAGGTGGCCGATGGCCTGGCCCGCGCGATCATGGCCTGGGTGCACCACGCCTGGACCCCGCCGCGGCGGCCCGCGCTGCTGCCCTTGCTGGCGGCCTTGCGGGGCAGGGGGGTGCATGATGCCTTCTCGATCCTGCGGATGATCGAGGCGGCGGTCGATCATGGCGATGTCATCGCCGGGGCGAGTGCGGCCGACGACCTGCACCGGCTTTACCCCGCCGCCGAAAAGGGCTGGGCGCTGATCGCGCTGGCCCGCCTGCGCAAGTTGCAGGGCGACCGGCCGCAGGCGGCGGCCCTGCTGCGCCGCATCCAGCCCGGCGCCGGGGTGGACCAGCACCTGCTGACCGTCGCGATCACCCTCTTGATCGAGATGGAGGATTTCGCCGCCGCGCAGGAGCGCCTCGCCCGCGTCGCCGACATCGACAGCCGCCCGCTGGACCAGGCCCGCATCCGCCTGGCCGTCCACCTGGAAGACCATGCCGCGCTGGACCAGCTGTTGCAGCGCGTCGATGCGGCGCAGATCGACAGCTGGATCTTGTGCGAAGCCGCCTATCGCCTGGTGCGCCCCGGCGTCGTGCCCGAACCGGGGCAGGAGCGCGCCGAAGACCTGATCGTGGGCGCGCTGGCTTTGAAGGCCGACCATGACGAAAATGCGTTGATGGCGCAGATGCATGTCCTGCTGCAGCGCCGCCGTTTCGACGAGCTGGGCCAGGTCTTCGCGCTGATCGACGGCCTGCCCATGGCCGAGGCGCTGAACATCCGCATCCGGCGGCTGGAATGGCTGGGCATGACCGGCCGCACGCAAGAGGCGCTGGAATTGTATCGCCAGCACCTCTCGGACGTCGCCTTCGGCAAGTGGGAGGGGATGAGCGTCATCCGCCTCTTGTCGGAAACCAAGCAATGGGCCGAGGCGGGCGAGGTGGTGCTGAACCACATCCGCCAGGGCTTCGGCTTCGGCACGGCGATGCACGGCGCCATGCGGGTGGTGCGCAAGGCCGCGCTGCACGAACGCATCGCGGCCCTGGCCTCGGGCGGCAAGATCGCGACGCCCACCGACCGCGACCTCGGCAAGTTCCTCGGCCTCGTGCAGGAGGACCACACGCTGGTGCAAAGCGCCCGGGCGCTGTCGGGGCAGGGCATGGTCCCGGCGCGCAGCCTGCAGGGCATGAACGGCAACTGGATCATCGAGGGCCGCCAGCCGCGCGAGGACGAGACCGGGGCCCTGTTCCTCTGCACCAACCGGCGGTATTTCCTGTCGCTCTTGACC
>CAMFIX010000080.1 GCA_945952425.1 uncultured Pseudorhodobacter sp.
CGCCCTTGGGTCCGGGTTCGTTGATGCGGCTTTTAGAAAACATCTCTCGCAGCCCTTATGAAGGTCATCGGATTGACGGCGGTCCCGCTGAGCCGGACCTCGTAGTGAAGGTGAGTGCCGGTGGACCGGCCTGAATTGCCCATATCACCGATCTTTTCCCCGCGCGATACCTTTTGGCCCACCTGAACGCCGATCTCCGACAGATGGCCATAGCGGGTCTCGATCCCGAAGGCATGTTTGACCTTGATGAGCCGGCCATAGCCCGATTCCCAGCCCGCATAGGTCACGACCCCATCGGCCGTGGCATAGACCGGATCGCCGTAATCGCCGGCAAGGTCTTGGCCCTCATGCATCTTCTCGCGCCCGTTGATCGGATCGTCGCGGGTGCCGAAGCCCGAGGTAAAGCGGAAGGCGGTGTGGAGCGGCAGGCCCAAGGGCACCTTGAAGGCCGCCATGCGATAGGTGTTCAGCGTATCCAGCGAGGCCAGGATCGCATTGGCCCGCGTCTCGTCCGGGCTGCCCGACAGGCCCATGGTCGACAGCTTGATCGGCACCAGCGGCCCGCCCTGTCCGGAATAGCCCGACTTCACCGCCGCGATCAGATCGTCGGGGTTCAGCCCGGCCGAGCGGAACATCTTGTCCAGGGGCTCGACCGAGACGGTCAGCGCCTCTTCGAGCTTGCCGAAGATCACGGCATTGCGCGCCTCGATCTCGGATTTCTGGCGGGCGACATCGGCGGTGCGGGCATCGGCCTTGGCGACCTCGGCCGCCATGCCGTCGCGGTCGCGGGCGGCATCGGTCAGGGCGGTCGACATCAGGTCGACCGTGGTGGCAAGGTCTTCGGCCTGGGTCGCGGGATTGTGGGCGCCGGTCGCCGCCATGGCAAGCCGCGTCTGGGTGGCATCGGCGCGGGCGGCGTCGCGTTCGCGAATCGTGCGGCGCAGGGTGTTCTGGATGACGTCGATCCCGGTCTCCAGCTCGCGCAGCCGGGTTTCCGAGGCCAGAAGCCGCTCCTGCATCGCCGAAACCTGCTGCAGGGCCAGGTTGAAGCGGCTCTGCGCGCCCACGGCCTCGGCCACGCGCAGATCGCGGTCCTGGCTCAAGGCCTCCAGCCGTTGCGCGAAGACCTCGGTCTGGTTGGCGACCTGGTCGCGGGTCGAGCCCGAACCCAGCATGTCCACCACCAGCAGCGCCGAGGCGACCATCATCCAGCCCATGACCAGCACGCCCGCCACCAGCCCGGTGACCTGGGTCAGGGGCCGCAGCCGGACGAATCGCGTCGCACTGTCGGATTTCAGGAACAGCCTCTGCTCGGGGAACCAGGGTTCCAGCGCAAGGTTGAGGCGGAAGGCAAGGCGGTTGAGCAATTGGGGTTCCGGTGCAGGGGCCCTTTGGGGATGGCATTGGCTAGCCCCAGCGGCGGCGGCTGACAACGGTCGGGGCGCGCGGCCCCCCGCCGCCGTGCGGGTTTCCGCTGAACCGGGGGCAAAGACCCGCCTGCGGGGCGCCTCAGCCCTCGACCAGCGGCCAATAGAAATCGGGCGGCAGCCCGGCCTCGGCGCGCTTTTCCTCGTTGAAGGGTGGCTTCAGCGCGCCATGGAAATGCCGCCGCACCAGGTCGTGGAAGACCTCTTTCGGATCGCTGCCCGCGCGCCCGCACAGCCAGTTGAACCATTTGGAGCCATAGGCGACATGGGAGACCTCCTCGCGGTAGATCATCTCCAGCACCTCGACCGCCCCCGCCTCGCCCGCCTTCTGGAACAAGGCGATCATGCCCGGCGTGACATCCAGCCCCCGCGCCTCCAGCACCATGGGCACGACGGCGAGCCGGGCCAGAAGGTCGCCCGTCGTATCTTCGGCCGCGCGCCACATCCCGGCATGGGCGGGCAGCGCGCCGTAATGGCTGCCCATCGCCTCCAGGCAGGCGCAGACCGCCTGGAAATGCCGGCACTCGTCATCCGCCGCCCGCACCCAGTCGTCGTAAAAGCCCAAGGGCATCGGCTGATCGGCAAAGCGGACGATGACGTCCCAGTGCAGATCGACCGCGTTCAGCTCGATATGGGCGACGGCGTGGAGCATGGCCTGGCGTCCCGCCACGCTCCCGGGCTTGCGCTTGGGCACATCGCGCGGGTCCAGAAGCACCGGCGCCGCGGGCCGCGCGGGCTGGGCCGGAGGCTCTGCCCGCCCGATCGCCAAGGGCGCCCCCGCCGCCCGGGAGGCCAACCAGGCCGCCGCTTGCCGCCGCCCCAAAGCCACCTTGGCCGCGGCCTCGCCACAGGTCAAAACCTCGACCGCCATTTCCGCCAACGTGCTGGCCATGCCACCCGCTCCTCAAAACCTCACCGGCTATCGCATCCAAAACGCAACCCGGCAAGCACCGGGCTGCCAGTGCCACCCCCCGCAAACGGCGCGCAACCTCTCCGCCGCGCCCCTTGCGCCTTTCATACTGGCCCAAATATCCCACGGGGGTCCGGGGGTGTGAAACCCCCGGGGGTGCCGCAAAAGCCGCAGGCGAACGGCGGCGACCCTTACCCCTTCACCGCGGCCAGCACCTCCGCCGCATGGCCCTTCACCTTTTCCACGCGCCAGACTTGCTCCACCGCCCCCTCCGCCCCGATCAGGAAGGTCGAGCGCAGAACCCCCACCGCGGGCTTGCCGAAGAAGATCTTGTCGCCATAGGCGCCCCAGTCTTCCATCACATGGCCGTCCTTGTCCGACAGCAAGGCCATGCCCGTCCCCTGCTTGGCCGCGAATTTGCGGTGCTTTTCCACCCCATCCTTCGAAAGCCCCAACAGCACCACGCCCGCCGCCTCGAATTCGGGCAAGAGCGCCTGGAAATCCATGATCTCGGTGGTGCAAGTCGGCGTCCCCGCCCCGCCATAGGTGAACAACACCACCCGCCGCCCGCGCAAGGACGAGAGGGTCAGCGGGCTGCCATCTTCGCGCGGCAGGGTGAAATCCGGGGCCATCTGGCCGGGGCTCGGCGGGGTCTTGGTCTCCATGGGCGGCTCCTTGCCTTGTTTTCGGCGGGAAGCCCCGCCTTTCCTTGGCGTTCTAGTTGCCTTGGTGCAAAGATAAAGGCATGCCGGGAAAAATCGGTCCCGAAGCGGGGCCAGGGCAGAAGATCGGGTCAGGCGGCATGGCGGCGACAGAGGATAGCGAGACGACGGGCCCCGCCCCGGCCGAACCGCTGCTTTTGACAGCCGCGCAGCAGGTTGCGCCCGAAGCCGTCCCCACACCAGACCGCCGCAAGGCCGAGCGGCGGCGCAAGACCACCGCCGTCCCGCAAGAGCGCAGGCGCCGCCAGCGGCGGCAGCGCTCGGGCATCGGGGCGCGGCTTCTCTTCCTCTTCCTCGTCGGCGCCATCGGCATGGGGCTTCTGGCGCTCAACGGGCGCACCATTCCCCTGCCGGTCTGGGTCGTGGCCGAGATCGAAAAGCGGCTGAACGAGGCCATCGTCAAGGTCTTGCCGCAGAATGCCGCCTCGGTGGGCAGCCTGACCCTCACCATCGGCACCGATTGGGTGCCGCAGCTCGACATCGAGGATCTGCGCCTCTTGCAGCCCCAGGGCCAGACGCTTCTGACCCTGCCCGAAAGTCACCTGCGGCTCGATCCCGTCAGTTTGCTGCATGGGCTGATCCAGCCGCAAAGCCTGCGCATCGTCGGCGCCCGGCTGGCCATCCGCCGCGACAAGGACGGGCGCTTCGACCTCGACCTGCCCGAGGCGCAGACGCCGGGCCCGCGGCTGGAAAGCCCGGCCCAGGCCTTTGCCCTGCTGGACGCCGCCTTCGCCCAGCCCGCCTTCGCCCATCTGACCCGGATCGAGGCCGAGGCCTTGAGCCTGACCTTCACCGACCAGCGCATCGGCAAGACCTGGGAGGTCGGCGACGGTCGCCTCTCGCTGGACAACCGCGCCGACCAGCTCGCGGCGCAGCTGTCGATGACCCTGGTCGCGGGCGGCGCGACCCCGGCGCAGGCGGTGCTGACGGCAGTGGTGGGCAAGGGCCAGGCCACGGCGCGGCTTTCGGCCGAAGTGGCGCAGGTCTCGGCCCCCGACCTTGCCGCCTCGGCCCCGGCCCTTGCCTGGCTCGGCGTGCTGGACGCGCCGATCTCGGGGCGGCTGGCGGCCACGATCGGCACCGAGGGCATCACGGCGCTGGAGGGCCGTCTCGACATCGGGGCAGGGGCCTTGCAGCCCACGCCGGGCACCACCCCCATCGCTTTCGACCGGGCGAGCCTGGGCCTCGGCTACGACCCCGCGATGGGCCGCCTGCAGCTGACCGACCTTTCGCTGCAAAGCCGCACCCTGCGGCTGCAGGCCAAGGGCCAGGCCTATATGATCGACGCGGGCGGCCAGCGGGCAACCGGCGCCTTGTCGACGCGCATTCCGACGGCCTTCCTCGGCCAGCTGTCGATCACCGACCTGTCGGTCGACCCCGCAGGGCTCTTCGCCGCGCCGGTGCAGTTCAGCCAGGGCGCGCTGGATGTGCGGCTGAAGATGGACCCGTTCACGCTGGACATCGGCCAGTTCACCCTGGCCGAGGCGGGCGATACGCTCAGCCTGACCGGCCGCGTCGCCGCCACCCCCAAGGGTTGGACCACCGCCATCGACCTTGGTCTCAACCGCATCTCGCGCGACAGGCTTCTGGCGATCTGGCCCCTGCGGCTGGTCACCGGCACGCGCAACTGGGTGCAGGGCAACATCCGCAATGCCCAGCTGAAGGATGTGAAAGCCGCCCTGCGCCTGGACCCGGGGCAAGAGCCGCGGGCCGAGATGTCCTGGTCCTTCTCGGATGCCGAGCTGCGCTTCATGCCCAAGATGCCGCCGGTCACCGGGGCGGATGGCTATTCGACGATCCAGGGCAAGACCTATACTCTGGTCGTCTCCAACGGCCAGATCACCCCGCCGCAGGGGGGGGCGCTGGATGTCTCGGGCACAGTCTTTGCGGTGCCCGACATCACCCTGAAACCCGCCAATGCCGATGTGGGCCTGCGCCTGCGCGGGCCCCTGACGGCGGCGCTGTCGCTTTTGGACCAACCGCCCTTGGGCTATATCACCAAGGCGAACCAGCCGGTGGACCTCGGCACCGGGACGGCGGACCTGTCGGCCCATATCGCCTTTCCGCTGAAGGCGCGCATCCTGGCCGAGGATATCGCGCTGGACGCCACCGCCACGGTGCGGGATTTCGTCTCTGACAAGGTCATCAAGGGCCACCGGGTCAGCGCGCCGCTCTTGACCGTCAAGGCCTCGACCCGGGCCTTGAGCATCGCGGGCAAGGGCCAGGTCGGCGCCGTGCCTTTCGACATGGTGCTGCGCCAGGAGATCCCCGCCATCCGCCTGACCCCCGCCCAGGCCGCGCTGCAAGACAATGTGCCCGGCGGCGTGCTGATCTTCCCCGATCCGGTCACCCCGCCGCCCACGCGGATCACCGGCACCGTCACCCTCTCGCCCGAGGCGGTCAGCGAGTTTCGCCTCGGCCTGCCCAAGACCGCCGTGCAAGGCGCAGGGCCCGCCGATGTGGCGATCACCTTGGCCAAGGGTCAGCCGGGCAAGCTGACCCTCAGTTCGGACCTGACCGGCCTGACCCTCGCCATCCCCGAGCTTGGCTGGCGCAAGGGCGCCGCCACCAAGGGCGCGCTGCAGGCCGAGGTCACGCTGGGCACCGTGCCCCACCTTGACCGGCTGGCGCTCAGCGCCCCGGGGCTCTCGGCCGAGGGCGAGGTCGGGCTGCATGCCGATGGCGCCCTGGACGTGGCGCGGTTCTCGCGGGTGAAAATGGGCGGCTGGCTGGATGGCGCGGTGGAAATCCGCGGCCGCGGCGCCAAGCCCGTCGATTTCGCCGTGACCTCGGGCACGATCGACCTGCGCAAATTCCCCGATGGCGCGGGCGGCAAGGGGGCGGCGTCGAACCGGATCAGCGCCAGCCTCTCCAGCCTGCGCGTCACCGAAAGCATCCGCCTGGCGCCCTTCGCCGGCGATTTCACCCTGCTCGGCGGCTTCAACGGCACTTTTTCCGCCAAGGTCAACGGCGATGCGCCGGTGACGGGCACGGTGGTGCCCACGCGCTTCGGCCCGGCGGTGCGCATCGAATCGGGCGACGCGGGGCAGGTGGCGCGGGCCGCGGGGCTTTTCGCCTCGGCCTATGGCGGCACGCTTACGATGAGCCTCGTGCCCCGCGATCTGCCCGGCACCTATGACGGCACGGCGCGGATCGACCATGTGCGGGTGAAATACGGCTCGTTCATGGCCGACCTTCTGTCGGCCATCTCGGTCGTGGGGCTTTTGGATCAGCTGAACGGCGACGGCATCGTCTTCGACAAGGCGGAAAGCGAGTTCCTGCTGACGCCCGATGTGGTGGATGTGCGCAAAGGCAGCGCCATCGGCCTTTCCATGGGCGTCTCGCTGGAGGGGCTTTACCACAGCGCCTCACAAAGCTTCGACATGCGCGGCGTGGTCTCGCCGCTTTACCTCTTGAACGGCATCGGTTCGATCCTGACGCGCAAGGGCGAGGGGCTCTTCGGCTTTGCCTACAAACTGCGCGGCACGGCGGCGGCGCCCGATGTCAGCGTGAACCCCCTGTCGATCCTGACGCCCGGCATGTTCCGCGAGCTGTTCCGGGCGCCCGCTCCGACCGAAGGAAATGGCCAATGAAGCTTTCCGATTTCGATTTCGACCTGCCCGAGGCGCTGATTGCGACAAGGCCTGTGACCCCGCGCGCGGCGGCGCGGCTTCTGGTGGTGCAGGGCGACACGATGGCCGACCGCCACGTGCGCGACCTGGTGGAGGTCTTCCGCCCCGGCGACCGGCTGATCCTGAACAACACGAAGGTCATCCCCGCCCGCCTGACCGGCACCCGCGCCCGCGGTGAAGCCGTGGCGAAGGTCGAGATCACCCTCCTGGAGCCGCGCCCCGACGGCTGGCGCGCCCTGGCCAAGCCGCTGCGCAAGGTGAACGCGGGCGAGGTCATCCGCTTTTCCGACCGCCTGTCGGCCACGGTGGCCGAAAAGACCGAGACCGACCTGACGCTGGCCTTCAACCTTATGGGCGACGATTTCGACGCCGCGCTGGCCGAGGCCGGGCAGATGCCGCTGCCGCCCTATATCGCCGCCAAGCGGGCCCCCGATGCCCAGGACAAGACCGATTACCAGACCGTCTTCGCCCGCCACTCCGGCGCCGTCGCGGCCCCGACCGCCAGCCTTCATTTCGAGCCCTGGCTGTTGCAGGCCTTGGCCGACAAGGGGGTCGAGTTCACCGAGGTGACGCTGCATGTCGGCGCGGGCACTTTTCTGCCGGTGAAGGTCGAGGACGTCACCACCCACAAGATGCACGCCGAATGGGGCGAGGTCACCGAGACCGCCGCCGCCGAAATCAACGCGACCAAGGCGGCGGGCGGTCGCGTCATCCCCGTCGGCACCACCGCGCTGCGGCTGATCGAAAGCGCCGCCGCCTCGGGGCGCGTTCAGCCCTGGCGCGGCCCGACCGACATCTTCATTTATCCGGGCTATCGCTGGCGGGTGACCGACGGGCTTATGACCAACTTCCACCTGCCGAAATCGACCCTGCTGATGCTGGTCTCGGCCCTGATGGGGCAAGAGCGGATGAAGCGCGTTTATGCCCATGCCGTGGCGCGCGGATACCGCTTTTTCTCCTATGGCGACGCCTCGGTGCTTTTCCCCGAGTGACTTTGCAATCTGCCCGAAAATCAAGCAAATCGCCGGGAGAAGGGAAGCGTTTTGTTAACCAAAGCGCGCTAGCCTGCCCCCAGCCTTTGCAGGGAGGATGCAATGCAGGCCCCAGCTTCCGAGCCGAGTTTTCGTGAATCCGTCGATCTGATGTTCGACCGGGCGATGGCCCATCTGGACCTCTCGCCGGGTCTGGCGAAAAAGATCAAGGTCTGCAACTCGACCTATACCGTGCGCTTCGGCGTGCGGTTGCGCGGCGAAATCAAGACCTTCACCGGCTATCGGTCCGTCCATTCCGAACATATGGAACCTGTCAAGGGCGGCATCCGCTATGCGCTGTCGGTCCACCAGGACGAGGTCGAGGCCTTGGCGGCGCTGATGACCTATAAATGCGCGCTGGTGGAAACACCCTTCGGCGGGTCCAAGGGCGGGCTCTGCATCGACCCGCGCGAATGGGACGAGCATGAGCTGGAACAAATCACCCGCCGCTTCGCCTATGAGCTGATCAAGCGCGACCTGATCCATCCGGCGCAGAACGTGCCCGCCCCCGACATGGGCACCGGAGAGCGCGAGATGGCCTGGATCGCCGACCAATACGCCCGGATGAACACGACCGACATCAACGCCAAGGCCTGCGTCACCGGCAAGCCGCCCCATGCGGGGGGTATCCAGGGCCGGGTCGAGGCGACGGGCCGCGGCGTGCAATATGCGCTGCGCGAGTTCTTCCGCTATCCCGAGGATGCCGCCAAGGCGGGGCTATCCGGCACGCTGGACGGCAAAAGGGTTGTGGTGCAAGGCCTTGGCAACGTGGGCTATCATGCCGCCAAGTTCCTCTCGCTTGAGGACGGCGCCAAGGTCATCGCGGTCGCCGAGCGGGATGGCGCGGTGGTCAATGAGGCCGGCGTCGACATCGAGGCTTTGAAGCAGCACCTCGCGGCCAACAAGGGCTCGGTCCAGGGGTTCACCGGCGGCCGCATCATCGACAGCGCGGCGGCCTTGGAACTCCCCTGCGACATCCTGATCCCCGCCGCGATGGAGGGGGTGATCCACAAGGGCAACGCCGCCCGCATCCAGGCCCCCCTGATATTGGAGGCCGCGAACGGCCCCATCACCTTCGGCGCCGACGAGATCCTGCGCGCCAAGGGCGTCGTCATCATCCCCGACCTTTACGCCAATGCCGGGGGGGTGACGGTCAGCTATTTCGAATGGGTCAAGAACCTCAGCCACATCCGCTTCGGCCGGATGCAGCGCCGCGCCGAAGAGGCGCGCTCGCGCATTCTGGTGGAAGAGCTGGAGCGGCTGTCCTCGGACCAGGGCCTGGGCTGGACGCTGGCCGCCGACTTCAAGGAGCGTTTCCTGCAGGGCTCGGACGAGCTGGCCCTGGTGCGGTCCGGCCTCGACGACACGATGCGCGGCGCCTACCAGGCGATGCGTCGCGAATGGTATGCGCGGCCCGGCATCGACTTGCGTGTGGCGGCCTATATCGTCTCGATCGGACGTGTGGCGCAGACCTATCGCAGCAAGGGGCTGTAGGGCGCAGTTTTTCCCCTGTGGCGAATCCCCGGCCCGGGTTACTCTGGCCCAAAAGGGGAGGGTGCGATGGGTGACAAGGACGATCTGAAGAAGCGGCAGGAGGCCCTGGTCAAGATGGCCAAGGCGATTTCCAACCTGACCAAGGTGCCGCTGCCGCAAGTGGCAGCGGTCCTGCAGAAATACCCGCCCGACGGCAGCAAGGCGAAGGATTGCCTGGAAGAGTGCAAGAAGCTCGCCGAGAGGCTGCTCGAGGCCGATCGAATTATTTT
>CAMFIX010000081.1 GCA_945952425.1 uncultured Pseudorhodobacter sp.
GGAGATGTGTATAAGAGACAGGTGTAATAGCGGTTCGAGAGGTTCCCCGCCCCCAGAACCTGCACCACCACGGCCTCCGCCCCCTGCGCCAGTTCCAGCAGGGAGGGCTCGTTCAGGTAAACATCCGGTCCCGCATTGGGAATCCCCAGGTTGACCGCGCCGAAACCGACCTCTTCCTCGACCAGGTCGGGAAACGGGTCGGGAATGAACTTGCCGTAAGTCTCGTTCCCGCCGAAAAACACCACGTAAGGCCGATCCAGCGACCGCCGCGGCCCGCGAAACGACATGTTCGCCGCACCATACCGGCATGGAAAATAATCCAATACGCCTTCGCTTGGCAAAGCATAGGCCATCTTACCCACCATCAGTTTTACACACCCAAAAGGAACTCTGCCCGATTCCCGTTTCCAAAGGGTTGAAGTCGGGGTTTTCGGAAAATCCGCGGCAACAAGGGGGGCGAGGCCTTGTGCCGCAATGCAGCGGGGTTGAAGGGGGCGGCGCGGGCGCCTAGACTTCGGGCGGTTTCAAGGGGGCTGCGATGGACATTCGGCGCGTGGGCGTGGTGGGCGCGGGGCAGATGGGCAATGGGATCGCCCATGTCTTCGCGCTCGCGGGATACGAGGTCGTGCTGCACGACATCGCGGAGCAAAGCCTGGCCTCGGCCCTGGCGACGATCGGGCGCAACCTCGACCGGCAGGTCAGCCGCGGCAAGATCGACGCCGAGGCCAAGGCGGCCGCACTGGGCCGCATCGCCACCTCGCTCGACATCGCGGCGCTGGGGCCGACCGACCTGATCATCGAGGCGGCGACCGAGAAGGAAGACATCAAGAACAAGATCTTCGCCAGCCTGGGGCCCCATCTGGCGCCGCATACGATCCTGACCTCGAACACCTCGTCGATCTCGATCACCCGGCTGGCCAGCCGGACGGATCGGCCGGAAAAGTTCATGGGCTTTCACTTCATGAACCCGGTGCCGGTGATGCAGCTGGTGGAACTCATCCGCGGCATCGCGACCGACGGGCCGACCTATGACGCATTGAAAGGCGTGGTCGAAAGGTTGGGCAAGACGGCCTCCTCGTCGGAGGATTTCCCGGCCTTCATCGTCAACCGCATCCTGATTCCGATGATCAACGAGGCGGTCTATACGCTGTATGAGGGGGTGGGCTCGGTCCGCTCCATCGACACGGCGCTGAAGCTTGGGGCCAATCACCCGATGGGCCCGTTGGAGCTGGCGGATTTCATCGGGCTGGACACCTGCCTGGCCATCATGAACGTGCTGTACGAGGGGCTCGCGGATACGAAATACCGCCCCTGCCCGCTTTTGACCAAATATGTCGAGGCCGGTTGGCTGGGGCGCAAGTCGCAGCGCGGTTTCTACGATTACCGCGGCGAGGTGCCGGTTCCTACGCGCTGAGGGCCTGGCGCACCAGGTTCAGCCCGGTCAGGATCAAGAGACCTTGCGTCCAGCGCCGAAAGGCCTGGGCGTCCAGCCGGTCCTGGATCGCATTGCCCGCGAACTGGCCGATCTGCGCCGCCACAGCCAGCACCGCCGAAAAGGCCGCGGTCTGCGCGTTCAGCACCCCTGTCGCCAGATGCGACCCCGCCAGCACCACCGCGCCCAGCAGGAAGACCACGCCCTGCACCCGCACCGTCTCCAGCTTTTCGGCGCGGACCGACAGAAGATAGATGATGAGCGGCGGCCCCCAGATGCCGCTGACCCCGCCGTAAAGCCCGCCGATGGCACCCAGCACCCACTCCGCCCGCGCCCGGTGCTGCAGGGGCAGCGCGAGGTTCAACCCGGCGATCTGCGCCCCGGCGAACAGCGTAATCGGCAGGCCGAGCCCCAGCAGAAAGGCGCGCTCGGGGATGACATGGACGAAGCGCGAGGAGATGACGATGAAGACCAGCGTCGCGATCAGGAAGCGGCGGTAGGTCATGGCGGTTTGCGCGGCCGGCGCGATCCCCTGCCGCAAAGCCTGCGACAGGTTCGTCAGAAGCGTCGGCAGGATCAGCCCCGCCAAGGCGAGTTGCGGCGGCAGAAAGGCGGAAAAGGCGCTCATCATGATCAGCGGCATGGCAAATCCCGCCACGCCTTTCACGACACCGGCGAAAAGCGCGATGGCAAGGGCGGCGGCGAAAGCCGCGGGGGACAGGCCGGCCATGATCTC
This sequence comes from uncultured Pseudorhodobacter sp., assembly GCA_945952425.1. Taxonomy (GTDB): domain Bacteria; phylum Pseudomonadota; class Alphaproteobacteria; order Rhodobacterales; family Rhodobacteraceae; genus Stagnihabitans. The sequence goes on from CAMFIX010000081.1 coordinate 2,169, forward strand.
CATGCCGCCTTGCTAACGCCGGGCGGCGCCGGGGGAAAGCCCCGCCGACCGATTGACCGCGCAGGTGCCCCCTGCGAGACTGACCCGGATCAGTCCTGGCGGAGGTTCCTCTTGCGCGGCTTGCTTCTTCTCTTGACGGCGCTGCTTTTGGGCCAAGCGGCCCTGGCCGAACCGGCCGCCTGGCTGGACCCCGCGGCCGTCCAAAGCCTGACGGCGGGGATTTTCTGCAAGGCCGGGCCGGGCGTGCCAAGCGACGAACCCGGCACGATCCCCGGCACGTTCAAGCGGATCGACCAACCCAGCCTGATCGCCCCCACCCAGCGCATTCCCGATGCCGATGGGCTGCTCTTCGGGGTCGATGAACGTCTGGCGCCCCGGCTGCGCGACCGTCTGGTGCTTACGGTCGACCATCCTCCCTTCGGCCCGCAGGCGGTCACGCGGGAAAGCTGGACCTCGGTCGTCCATCCCAAGGGCACGACGTTCCACGGCTATGCCCTGGGCGGGCTGGGCGGTGACCCGAAAGGGCATTGGGTGATCTCGGGGCAGCGCCGAGGCAAACTGGTGTTCCGGGTGGAGTTCGAGGTGGTGCGGGCGACGCAGGCCGAGCGCGACCGCTATCGGGACTGCGCCACGGGATATTAGGCGGGTCACATTCGTGCCCGCTGATGCCGCGCGTTGAAATTATATTGCGCTGCGACTGCGAAAGGCTTATGCCATGGGCAAGGATCAGGAGGATGCCATGCCCGACGGACAAGACCTTTCCACGCCGCTTTTGCCGCAGGTTCTGACGCTGACCGAGGCGGCCTTGGCCGAGCTTGGCCCGCATCTCGCCGCGGCGCGGGCGGCGCTGGCGGCGCGGGTGACGCTGGCCGGGAAGGTCAGCGCCGAGGCGCTGGAGCGGCACCAGGCGGCGGCGCATGGGCTGGCCTGGCGGGCGACCTATGTGCAGGCGTTGCAAGAGCTCGACGCCTGGGCGCGGGGCTTGCCGACCCTGGGCGAGGTCGAGGCGCTGGTGCTGCAGATCGGCTTCGGCGAATACCTTTGCCAGCTGCAGGGCGGCATCCCGATGAGCCAGGGCGAGATCGCGCGGGGGGCAGAGCTTGGCGTGGACTATACGCCCGGCCCCGAGGCCCGCGCGCTGATGGCGCCGAACGAAGCGGCCAAGGCGCGGCTCGTCGCGCTCTTGCGCGAGGGGGTTGCGCCGGCTTCGGGTCTTGACGACGAGCTGGAGATGATCCGCGCGCAATTCCGCCGCTTTGCCGAGGAAGAGGTCGTGCCGCACGCCCAGGACTGGCACCGCGAAGACGCGCTGATCCCGATGGAGATCATCGAAAAGCTGGCCGCAATGGGCGTCTTCGGCCTGACGATCCCGGAAGAGCATGGCGGCTTCGGCCTGCCCAAGGCGGCGATGGTCGTGGTCAGCGAAGAGCTTTCACGCGGCTATATCGGGGTGGGTTCGCTGGGCACCCGCAGCGAGATCGCGGCAGAGCTGATCCTGTGCGGCGGCACCGCCGCGCAAAAGGCCGAATGGCTGCCCCGCATCGCCAGCGCCGAAGTGCTGCCGACCGCGGTCTTTACCGAGCCGAACACCGGCAGCGACCTCGGCTCGCTTCGCACCCGGGCGGTGCTGCAGGACGGCACCTGGCGCGTCACGGGCAACAAGACCTGGATCACCCATGCCGCCCGCGCCCATGTGATGATGCTGATGACGCGCACCGGGGCCGAGACCGACTGGCGCGGCCTCAGCCTGCTGATCGCGGAAAAGACACCGGGCACGGTCGAGACGCCTTTCCCGACGCCGGGGATGAGTGGGTCGGAGATTCGCGTGCTGGGCTATCGGGGGATGAAGGAATACGAGCTCTCCTTCGACGGATTCGCGGTGCCGGAGGGGAATCTTCTGGGCGGGGTGACGGGGCAAGGGTTCAAGCAGCTGATGCAGACCTTCGAATCGGCGCGCATCCAGACGGCGGCGCGGGCGATCGGGGTGGCGCAGGCGGCGCTGGACTGCGCTTTGCGTTATGCCTGTGACCGGGTGCAGTTCGGCAAGCCCTTGGTGGAGTTTCCGCGCGTGGCGGGGAAACTCGCGATGATGGCGGTGGAAATCGCCATCGCCCGGCAGATCACCTATCACGCGGCGCGGGCCAAGGACGCGGGCAAGCGCTGCGATCTGGAGGCCGGGATGGCGAAGCTTCTCGCCGCGCGGGTGGCCTGGGCCGCGGCGGACAATGGGGTGCAGATCCATGGCGGCAACGGTTTCGCCGAGGAATATCTGGCGAGCCGGTTGCTGGTGGACGCCCGCATCCTCTCGATCTTCGAAGGGGCGGCGGAAATTCAGGCCAATGTGATTGCCAGGCGGCTGCTGGAGTAAGCGGGGGCGCCTGCCCCCTGCACCCCCGGGAGTATTTGGGCAAATGCGAAAGGGTTAAAGGCGGAAGCTTTCGGGGATGCGGTCTTCGCCCTCGATCAGGTCCAGCAGCAGGCGGGCCATCAGGGGGGGCAGCGCGAAGCCGATCTTGAAGCCACCATTGGCCACGTAATGGCCGGGGCGCAGCGGCCAGGGGCCCAGCAGCGGGCCGCGGGACTGCGCCCTTGGCCTGATGCCGGACCAGCGCCCGATCTCGGGGGCTTGCGCCAGGGCCGGGACCAGCGCACGGGCCTTGGCCAGCAGTGCATCGGCCTGGGCATCGGGGGCCTCGTCGGTCCAGGTGTTTTCCGAGGTCGAGCCGATGGCGATGGTCCCGTCGACATGGGGCACGATGTGGACGCCCTCGGCATAGATCTGCGGGGCGGTCTCATAGCCCGGCAGGTAAAGCGACAGGGCCTGGCCTTTCACCCCCTGGCCGATCTTGCGGCCGAGCGTCTGGGTCAGCTCGGCCAGGCCCCAATGGCCGGTGGCCCAGATGACCGGCGTATCGGTGTCGGCCTCGGGCGGCGGCGGCGCGGCGGCCAAGGGCATCGGCACGGCGAAAGGATCGGCGGGGTCGCCTTCGGGGACGGCGACCGCCGCGGGCTTGGCGGCGCCCAGGACCACCTCGGGCCCGCGCAGGATGCCGCCGCCCCAGACGATGCCCGCGCCCGTCACCACCTCTTCGCCGGTCACCACGGTGCCGCCCGTCATCACCTCGGCCCCCTTGGCCTTCAGCGCCGCCATCAGACTTGCCAACGCACGGCGCGGCGAGACCCTGGCGGTCAGCGTGTCATGCACCAGAAATCCGCTGGGCGAGAGCGGGGCGAAGGCGCCGCCTGCGGGCACGACCTCCCACCGGGCCTGGCCCTGCCAAAGCTCGGTGGCGGCGGCGGCGCGGGCCTGGGCCAGCGCCAGCCCGGCCTCGTCCTGGATCGGCTGCAGCCGCCCGGCGCGCAGATGCCCGGGCGAGACCCCGCCCGCGGCCTGAACCTCGGCCCAGAACCCCTCGGCCGCCAAAAGCGCCTGCAGCTGAAAGGCCTTGGCGGCAGTCCATTGTTCGGGCGCATGCGGGGCCAGCGCACCGACCAGCCCGCCCGAGGCCCCGGCGCCGATGGCCGTGCGCTCGACCAGCCGCACGCGCAGGCCGCGACGCGCCGCCTCCCAGGCGCAACACAGGCCCATGATCCCGCCGCCCATCACCGTCAGATCATGCCTTGCCATTCCCCGCCCCCTTGCCCATGGTCCCGCCGGACGAGGATAGCGGCAATGGCAGGCAGGCAACAGGCAGAGCTCGACTGGCGCGACGGGGCGATCCCGGTTTCCACGCGCTTTGACGACCCCTATTTCAGCCTGGCCGGTGGGTTGGAAGAGACGCGCCACGTCTTCCTTTCGGGCAACGACCTGCCCGCGCGGGCCATCGCGGGGTTTCGGGTGGCCGAACTGGGCTTCGGCACGGGGCTGAACCTTCTGGCCTTGCACCTTGCCGCGCCGGGCGTGGCGCTGCATTACACCACCTTCGAGGGCTTTCCGATGAGCGCCGCCGAGATGGCCCGGGCGCACCAGGCCTTTCCGGCGGCCGCCGCCGTCTCGGCGCCCCTTCTGGCGGCCTGGGAGACGGGCGCGAGGGCTTTTGCCTTCCACGCCATCGCGGTCACGGTGATCGAGGGCGATGTGCGCGAGACGCTGCCGGCCTGGGAGGGTGCGGCCGATGCCTGGTTCCTGGACGGGTTCTCCCCGGCCAAGAACCCCGAGATGTGGGGGCCCGACCTGATGGCCGAGGTCGGGCATCACACCGCACCGGGGGGCAGTTTCGCGACCTATACCGCGGCGGGCCATGTGCGGGCGGCCCTGGCCGCGGCGGGCTTTGCGGTGGAGCGTCGCCCGGGCTTCGGGACGAAACGACACATGACGGTTGGGCGGAAATGACGCGGCAGACCAAGGGCATGGCGCTGATGGTGGCGACCGTCTTCTGCTTTGCGGTGCAGGACGGGTTCTCGCGGAAACTGGCGGGGGATTACAACACCTTCATGGTGGTCATGGTCCGCTACTGGGTCTTTGCCGCCTTCGTCACCGCCCTGGCGCTGCGCCGCCCCGAGGGCTGGGCCGCCGTCCGCACCCGCCGCCTGCCCGCCCATTTCCTGCGCGGCATGATCCTGGTTCTGGAGATCTGCGGCATGGTCTATGGCTATACCAAGATCGGCCTGATCCAGTGCCTGGCGATCTTCGCCGTCTCGCCGCTGATCGTCGTGGCCTTGTCCGGCCCGATCCTGGGAGAGCGGCTGACCACAAGGGCGAAGCTTGCCGTTGCCCTCGGCTGTCTTGGCGTGCTGGTGATCCTGAAGCCCGGCGCGGGGGTCTTCAGCTGGTATGCGGTGCTGCCCCTGGCCTCGGCGGCGCTTTTCGCGCTTTACGCGGTGCTGACCCGCCTGACTGCGCGGGAGGAGCCCTTCTTCCCGGCCTTCTTCTGGCCGCCGATCTTCGGCGCGGTGCTCGCCACCGCGCTCGGCCTGCCGCATTGGCAGGGCCTGGCGCCGCAGGACTGGGGCTGGATGGCGCTTTATGCGGGCTTTTCGGTCCTGGCCAACTGGCTGATGCAAAAGACCTATCAAACGGTCGAGGCCGCCAGCGTGCAGCCCTTCTCCTATCTGCATATCGTCTTCGTCTCGGTCATCGGTGTGGGCTTTTTCGGCGAGGTGCTTCTGCCGCAGGTCGTGGTGGGCACGGCCATCGTCGTGGCGGCGGGGCTTTACACCCTGATGCAGGCCCGGCGATGAGCACCAACCGCGGCATCGCGATGATTGTGGCGACCACTGTCATCTTTGCCCTGCAGGACGGGATCACCCGCCATCTGACCACGCATTACCCGGTGCAGCAGGTGGTGATGTTCCGCTTCTGGTTCATCGCGGCGCTGGTCGTCGCGATGGCCCTGCGCCAGGGCCGCCTGCGCGCCATGTTCGCCACGCGGCACAAGCCCCTGCACATCGGCCGCGGTCTGCTTCTGGTCACGCAGATCTCGATGGCTGGCCTCGCCTTCGCCAAGATCGGCCTGATCGAGAGCCATGCCCTGCTGACCGCCTATCCCTTGTGGGTCGCGGCACTCTCCGGCCCGATCCTGGGCGAGAAGGTGGGATGGCGCCGCTGGGCCGCGATCGGCGTGGGCTTTGCGGGCATCCTCGTGATGCTGCGGCCGGGCGTGTCGATCCTGTCGTTCTGGAGCGTGATGCCGCTGGGAGCCTCGATGCTCTTCGCGCTTTACGCCCTGCTGACCCGCCGCGTCGCCCGCCACGACAGCGCCGAGGTCAGCTTCTTCTGGACCGGCCTCGTGGGAGCCGTCGCGATGAGCTTTCTCGGCCTGCCGTTGTTTCAGAATTTCACGCTGCAGGACTGGGGCTTCATGGGCCTGTTATGCCTGATGTCGGCGGCGGGGCATTGGTGCCTGATCCGCGCCTATGACCTGGCCCAAGCCGCGGCGGTGCAGCCCTTCGCCTACCTGCCGCTGGCCCGCATCGCGCTTCCGGGCGCGGCCTTCTATGGCGAGACGCTGCGCGGGGCGGTCGTCCTGGGCTCTGGCCTGGTGGTCGCGGCGGGGCTCTTCACGCTCTGGCGGCAAAGGGTGACGGGACGCGGATAGGGCTTGCACGCGCGACAGGATCGGCTAGTTTAGAACCATTCCAAACTGAGGCCCCCATGCTGTCGTCCCTGACAAACCGCCGCCGCTTTGCCGACCTTTCGGAACAGGAAATCCTCGCGCTGGCGATTTCCTCCGAGGAAGACGACGCGCGCATCTACCGGACCTATGCCCAGATGCTGCGGGCGGAATATCCCGCCTCGGCCGAGGTCTTCGACGGCATGGCAGCGGAAGAGGACGGCCACCGCCAGGCGCTGATCGCCGCCCATCGCATCCGCTTCGGCGAGGTCATCCCCCTGATCCGGCGCGAACATGTGGCGGGGTTCTATGCGCGCCGGCCGATCTGGCTGACGCAGAACCTGAGCCTTGAGGCGATCCGCGCCGAGGCGGCGGGGATGGAGGCGCAGGCCGAAAGGTTCTACCTGAAGGCCGCCGAAAGCACGACGGATGCGGCGACGCGCAAGCTGCTGGGCGATCTCGCGGCGGCCGAGGCGGGGCACGAGGCCTCGGCCCATGGGCTGGAGGCCGCGCATCTGACCGGCGCGGCCAAGGCCGAGGAGGACGAGGGCGCGCGGCGGCAGTTCATCCTGACCTGGGTGCAGCCGGGGCTGGCGGGGCTGATGGACGGCTCGGTCTCGACGCTGGCGCCGATCTTTGCCACGGCCTTTGCCACGCAGAACAGCCATACGACGCTGTTGGTCGGCACGGCGGCGGCGGTGGGGGCGGGGATCTCGATGGGCTTCACCGAGGCGGCGCATGACGACGGGGTTCTCTCGGGCCGGGGGAGCCCGTTCAAGCGCGGCCTGGCCTCGGGGGTGATGACGGCGCTGGGGGGCCTCGGCCATGCGCTGCCCTATCTGATCGGCGAGTTCCGCACGGCGACGGCGCTGGCCATCGCCATCGTCTTCGTCGAGCTTTGGGCCATCGCCTGGATTCAGAACCGCTATATGGAGACGCCCTTCCTGCGGGCGGCTTTGCAGGTGGTTCTGGGCGGCGCGCTGGTCTTTGCCTCGGGCGTGCTGATCGGCGGGGGCTGAGGGCGGGCCCTGCCGACTGCCCGCTCGGCGCCCGCCTTCCACCGGCGCCCCGCCGACTGCGCCACTCGCGCACAGGCCCTGCCCCTCCCATCGGCGGGACGACGGCAGGGGGCCGCAGCGCCAGGGTCCAGTCGGCAGGACCACCCCCACAGTCGGCAGGGCGACAT
>CAMFIX010000082.1 GCA_945952425.1 uncultured Pseudorhodobacter sp.
GCGGTGGCCTTCACCAACCCGGTCCGGCGCGAGCTGCCGAAGCCCCCCAAAGGCTGGGAGATCGCCTGGAAGGATGACCGGCTGAACCCGATGCGCGGCATCGGCACGCCCGCGGGTCAGGCGGCGCAGAACCAGATCTGGACGCAGACCGTGCCGATGGTCGAGATCGCCGACCTGCCGGTGAAAGCCCAGGCCAAGGCGCGCGCCGCGGCCCAGGTGGCACCCCAAACCCCTGTCGTTCTCGCGGCGGCCGAGGTGCCGCAGGACGGCGAGATCATCGCCTCGACCATGTCGGTGCCCACGGCGGCCTTGGGCCAGATGATCCAGGTCGGCTGCTTTGCCGATCCGGCCAATGCCGCACGGGCGGGGGCGCGGATCGCGGAGCTGGGGCTGCCGGTCTCGACCGGGGTGCAAAAGGGGCTGCAGATGGTGATGGCGGGGCCGTTCGGTTCGGCCGCCGAGGCGGCTCAGGGCCTGGCCGCGCTGCGGGCAGCGGGGTTCGGTGACGCCTTTGTGCGCTAGCCCGCGCAGATCCCCTGCAGGCTGATCCAGTCGTTGTCCGACACGACCGGCGCCGGGGAGCGGCCCTTGAACGGGTCGCCCTCGATCAGGGGCAGCGTCGCCTCGCCGGTCGGGTCCAGCGCCTTGGCATAAGGGGTCGCGGCGAGGCCGAGGGTCTTGAACGCCTCCAGCAGCGCCTCGTTGCCGGGCGTGGCTTGCGTGGCCAAAGCAGCCTCGGCATAGCCCGCGACCGAACCTTCGGGCAAAGCGCCCGAGGTCAGAAGCCGCGTCGTCGCGATCAGCCCGGCGTGGTGCAAGAGGGGCACGACCGGATCGGAGGCCTTGGCCGCCACCACCGCGGCGAGGATGCGGCCCAGAACCGGCTCGGGGTCTTCGGAGGCGGTCAAGAGCGCATCGCCCACCAGCACGATGCCCCCCGGCAGCACGGTCACATCCGGCACGCCGTCGCGCACCACGTCGATCTCTCCGACGCCGAAGCCCGCCAGTTTCTGCGCCAAAGCCACCGCCGCGCGCCGCCCCAAGGGCTCGGTGCAGGGCGAGCCGGTCAGGCGGGCGGCATCGGCCAAGGCCATCTTGCCGATCTGCACCCGCGTGGCCGTCGGCAGGACCGAAGCGGTATGCGAGATCATCGCATCGGGCAGCCAGAAGATCACCACCAGCGCGGCAAGCCCCGCCGAGGCCGCCACAACGCCGCCGCGCAGCCGCCCAGGGCGCGGGCGGCGGCGGACCAGGGTCGTGTGCACCGTCTCCAGCGCGGCGATCATGTCGGGGTCTTCCAGCTCGATGGTTTCGGAAGGAGCGCCCTCTTCGGTCCGGCCGGGGGTGAAGATCGCGGGGCTCTCGCCGGGGTTCACCCGTTCGACGGAAGGAAGCGACCAATGCGACAGCGCCATCTCGGTCCGTGGATCGGCGAAGACCAGGGTCGTTTCGCGCAGGCCCACCACCACCTCGCGCAGCTGCGCCCCGGCCGTCAGCCGCCAGAGCCCGGTGCATTCCAGTCGCTGATATTTTTCGAGGGCGGTCATAGGGCCTGCTGGTTTTTTCTCACAGTAACCGCGCGGGGCGGAGGGCACAATCCGAAGGCCGAAGATTGGCAAAGCGGCGCCAAGAGGTCGCAATCAGGCGGGAAAAGCCCAAGGGCCCGGGTTTGATGGCGCGATGACACAAAACCGCACCCTGGCCGCAATGGGGATGATCCTGGTCTATGCCACGATCATCGGATTCACCGACAATTTCGTGAAGGTCATCGCGACCGAGGCGGGGCTCTGGCAGTTCCATGCCACGCGCTCGGTCATGGCGGTGGCGCTTCTGGCGGCGGTGGCGCCGGTGCTGGGGCTGCGGCTGAGGCCGGTGGCGCCGCGGATGGTGCTGGCGCGGTCGGTCATCCATGGCTGCGCGATGGTGATCTATTTCGGCGCCCTGGGGTTTCTGCCGGTGGCGCTGGTCGCGGCGGGGCTGTTCACCGCGCCGATCTTCGTGCTGCTGATCGAGCGGCTGGCCTATGGCGCGCCCATCAGTGCGCTTGGCGCCGTGGCGGTGGCTTTGGGCTTTGCGGGCGTCGTGATGGTGTTGGGGCCGGAGGCTTTTGCCGGGGCCTCCCTGCCCGCTTTGCTCCCGGTCCTGGCGGGGGCGCTTTATGCGATGGGCAATATCGCCACCCGCCGCTGGTGCCCCGAGGAATCGGCCGAGACCCTGCTGGGCGGCTTCTTCATCGCGTTGGGGGTGGCGGGGGTGATCGGCATGGCCGTGCTGGCGCTGCATCCGCTGGACGCGCCCCTCGGCCCGGAGGGGTTTTTGCAGCGCGGTCCCGTGGTGCCGGGCGGCGCCTTCTGGTTCTGGACCTTCGTGCAGGCCTCGGGCTCGCTTCTGGGCGTCGGCCTGATGGTGCGCGCCTACCAGGTCGCCGAGGCGTCGCGCGTCTCGGTCATGGAATACGTGATCCTGCCCGCGTCCGCCGCCTGGACCTGGGTGCTGTGGGGCGAGGGGCTGAAGCCCATGGCCATCCTCGGCATGGGGCTGATCGTGGCCGCGGGGGTGCTGATCTCGCTGGGGCGGGGTGCCCCCCGCGAGGCCGGGGCCGCGGCTTAAAGCATCCCCGGCACCACCTGGTCGGGCGGCCTGTGCCCATCGGCGAAGGTCTTGATGTTGATGATGACTTTCTCGCCCATCTCGATCCGCCCCTCGACCGTGGCAGAGCCCATGTGGGGCAGAAGCACGACGTTCGGGAGCTCTTGAAGCCGGGGATTGACCCGCCCGTTTTCCAGCACGTCCAGCCCCGCCCCCGCCAGCTCTCCGGCCCGCAGGCCGCGGGTCAAAGCGTTCTCGTCGATCACCTCCCCGCGCGAGGTGTTCACGATGACCGCCGAGGGCTTCATCAGCTTCAGCCGCCGCGCGTTCATCAGGTGGAAGGTCGCGGGCGTGTGCGGGCAGTTGATCGAGACCACGTCCATGCGCGCGACCATCTGATCGAGACTCTCCCACCAGGTCGCCTCAAGCTCGGCCTCGACCTCGGGACGCAGGCGGCGGCGGTTGTGGTAATGCACCTGCAGCCCGAAGGCCTTCGCCCGCCGCGCCACCGCCTGGCCGATCCGCCCCATGCCCAAAATCCCCAGGCGCCGCCCTGCCATCCGGCCGCCCAGGAAAGCCATCGGCGACCAGCCCGCCCAATCGCCCTTCATCGCGGCGAGCCCCTCGGGGATGCGCCGCGTCACCGCCAGCATGAGCGCAATCGCCATGTCGGCGGTGTCTTCGGTCGTCACCCCCGGCGTGTTCGACACCAAAATCCCCTTGGCCCGCGCGGTGCCCACGTCGATGTGATCCACCCCCGCGCCGTAATTCGCGATCAGCTTCAGCCGAGGCCCGGCCTGGCCGATCAGCCCGGCGTCGATCCGGTCGGTTATCGTGGGCACCAACACGTCGCAGGCGCCCATCGCGGCGGCCAGCTCTTCACGGCTCATCGGGCGGTCGGGGTCGCGCAGTTCCACATCGAACAGCTCTTTCAGCCGCGTCTCCACCGCCTGGGGCAGCTGGCGCGTCACCACCACATGCAATCGTGTTCCGCCCATCCCTCTCCCTCACTTCCCAATTCCGGCTATTGATGGCAAAGTGAAGCCTTGCGGCGCATAGCACAAGCCCGCGCGCAGGGGCCGCGCGGTGACAACAGGACGCAGGTCGCAAGGGTCGAGGCGGGACAGATGATGCGGGACGTTTTTTTGGCGGGGCTTTTGGCCCTGGGGTTTTGCGGTGCGGCCCTGGCGCAGGATGCCTCGGTCGAAGAGCAGACCGAGGGCGGCAACACCACGATGACCCGCGCCCCCGATCCCGCCGATGTCGCCGCCGCCGAGAAGGACGGCCCCGACGCCCCCGCCAAGCCCGAGGCGCCGCGCGATCCGTCGAAGGGCGCGGTCACCGGCCTGCCGATCCCGCGTTTCGTCAGCCTGAAGGGGGTGGAGGGCAATGCCCGCCGCGGGCCGGGGCTGACACACCGCATCGACTGGGTTTTCACGCGGCAGGGCATGCCCTTGAAGATCACCGCCGAATACGAACACTGGCGCCGGGTCGAGGATGCCGATGGCGCGGGCGGCTGGGTGCAATACATGCTTTTGTCGGGCGTGCGCACCGTTCTGGTGACCAAGGACATGGCCGAGGCCCATGCCAGCCCCGACGATGCCAGCGAGGTGCTGTACCAGAACGAGATGAACGTGGTGGGCAAGCTGGTGCAATGCGTGCCGGACTGGTGCCGCATCATGGTCGAGGGCGAAAAGGGCTGGGTGCGCAAATCCGCGTTGTGGGGCGTGGCGGCGGACGAGATCTATCCCTGACCTGACGTCACGTCGTTTGCGACATCGCGCGGCGCTTCCGTGTCTTGCGGCCCGGCGCAACTTCGGCCAAGAATTATCCGGTCGCATAACAAGGCCGGCTCATGCCCCCAACGCCCCAAACCGAACGCAAGCCCTATCGCCGCGAGGCCGAGGACAAGCGCCGCCTCGCGCTGATCGAGGCCACGCTGGCCCTGGTGGCCGAGGGCGGCGCCGCCAATGCCACGGTGCGCGCCATTGCCGAACGGGCGGGGGTGACGGCCGGGCTGATCCGGCATTACTTCACCTCCAAGGACCAGCTGTTGATCGCGGCCTATCGCCACCTGATGGAGCGGATGACCGATGACAGCGCCTCGGTCCTGCGCGCGGCGCCCCATGCGCCCGAGGCGCGGCTGTCGGCCTTCGTCGCGGCCTCGCTGACGCCGCCGGTCGTGGACCCCGAGGCGCTGACGCTTTGGGCGACCTTCCTGCAGGAAACCCGCCGCGACACGGTGATGCGCGAGACCCATGCGCAGACCTATCTGGGCTATCGCGACCGGCTGCAGGCGCTGATCGCGGCTTTGCCCGGCGACTGGCCCGAGGCGCATGCCCGGCGCATGGCCATCGCCTGCAACGCGGTGATCGACGGGCTGTGGATGGAGGGCTGCGCGCTGCCCGACGCTTTCGCGCCCGGCGAGCTGGCCGAGCTGGGCATCCGTGCCGTGGGGGCGATCCTTGGCGTCGACCTGACCCCCTGGCTTCTTCTTTCTGCGCCGATCCTGGCAGAGGTCTGAACATGCGTTACGCGGCGATTACCGAGCGGCTTCAAGGCCTTGGCGGAGCGAAATGGGAGGTCCATGCCATGGCCAAGGCCATGGCGCAGACCGGGCAAGAGGTGATTGCCCTGACGATCGGCGAGCCCGACGTGCCCCCGCCCGACGAGCTTCTGGACAAGGCCAATGCCGCGATGCGGGGCGGCCGGGTGGGCTATTCCAACGGGCGGGGCGAACCCGGGCTGCTGGCCGCGCTCGCCGCGCGCTACACCAAGCGCACCGGGCGCAGCATCGGGCCGAACCAGGTGATGTGCTTTCCGGGCACCCAGACCTCGCTTTACGCCGTGCTGACCGCGCTGGTCGGCCCGGGCGACGAGGTGCTGGTGGGCGATCCGATGTATGCGACCTACGAGGCGGTGATCCGCGCGCCCGGCGCCGCGCCCGTATCGGTGCCCTTGCGCCCCGAATTCGGCTTTCGCATGCAGGCCGAGGATGTCGCCGCCCGTATCACACCCGCCAGCCGCGTGCTGTTCCTGAACACGCCGCACAACCCGACCGGCGCCGTGCTGACGCGCGAAGACCTGGTGGCGCTGGGGCGGCTGGCGCGCGAGCACGACCTTTGGATTCTGTCGGACGAGGTCTATGAAGAGCTGATCTTCGGCGGCAGCTTTACCTCGCCGCTGGACATGGCCGACCTGGCAGAGCGGACCATCGCCGTCTCGTCGATCTCGAAATCCCATGCCGCGCCGGGGTTCCGCTCGGGCTGGGCGGTGGGCCCGGGCGAGTTCATGGCGCGGCTTCTGCCGGTGGCCGAGACGATGCTCTTCGGCAACCAGCCCTTCATCGCCGACATGACGGCGCTGGCCGTATCGAAACCCTCGCCCGTCGCGCCGGGCATGGTCGAGCGTTTCGCCCACCGCGCCCGGATGATCCGCGAGGCGCTGCATGGGGTGAACGCGCTGCATGTCCACGAGCCCTCTGCGGGCATGTTCACCGTGATCGACATCCGCGCAACCGGCTTGTCGGGCGAGGATTTCGCCCGCAAACTGCTGATGGAAGAGCGCGTGGCCGTGATGCCCGGCGAAAGCTTCGGTCCCAGCCTGAACGGCTGGCTGCGGCTGTCGCTGACGCGCCCGGATGACGAGACCGCCGAAGCCTGCCGCCGCATCGCGGCCTTTGCCGCCCGCCAGATGGAGATGTGACATGAGGACCGTTGGGGAACGCCTGGTCGAGGGTCTGGCCGCGCGCGGGGTGAAGGTCGTCTTCGGCATCCCGGGGGTGCATACGGTCGAACTTTATCGCGGGCTGTCGGAAAGCCCGGTGCGGCATGTGACGGCGCGGCACGAACAGGGCTGCGCCTTCATGGCGGATGGCTATGCGCGGGTTTCGGGCCAGCCGGGGGTGGCCTTCGTCATCACCGGCCCGGGGCTGACCAATGCGCTGACCGCGATGGGCCAGGCGCGGGAGGATTCCGTGCCGGTGCTGGTGATCTCGGGCGTCAACCGGCGGGAGTCCCTGGGCAAGGGGCTTGGCCGCCTGCATGAGCTGCCCGACCAGGCCGCCATGGTCCGCGCCTTGTGCCCGACCCGCCAGATCACCGCACCGGAAGAGGTCGGCCCCACGCTCGACTGGGCTTGGGCGCTTCTGACCACCGGCCGCCCCGGCCCGGTGCATATCGAAGTGCCGACCGATGTGATGCCCCTGCCCTGCCCGCCGCTGCCTGCCCCCGCCGCGCCCGCGCCCCAGCCGGTGCCCGAGCTGACCGAGGCGGCGCGGCTCTTGAACGGGGCGAAACGCGTTGTGATCCTCGCCGGCGGCGGCGCCCGCGGCCAGGGGGCGGCGCTGCAGGCCCTGGCCGAAAGGCTCGATGCGCCGGTGGTGCTGACCACCAATGCGCGGGGGATGATGCATGGCCATGGGCTGGTCGTGCCCGCCTCGCCCAGCCTCGCCCCGGTGCGCAAGCTGATCGCAGAGGCCGACCAGCTGCTGGCCCTTGGCACCGAGATCGGCCAGACCGATTACGACATGTATGCCGATGACGGGCTGCCGGACCTGTCGGGCATGATCCGCATCGACCGCGACGCCGACCAATTGGCCCGCTGGCCCTGCCGCCAACCGCTTTTGGGCGACACCGGGGCGACGTTGGCCGCCCTCCTGCCCCTGCTGCAGCCCCATCTCGGCGACGGCGCCCTGCGGGCCGAGGCCACGCGCCGCGCCGCCCGCGCCGCTTTGGGCGAGCTCTCTGCTACCATGCCCGGCCAGCTCGACATGGTCGAGGCGATCCGCACCGCGCTGCCCGGCGCCCTGATCGTCGGCGACAGCACCCAGCCGATCTATGCCGGCAACCTGTATTACGACCACGACCGCCCCGGCGGCTGGTTCAACGCCGCCACGGGCTTTGGCGCCCTGGGCTTCGGCGCCCCTGCCGCCGTCGGTGCCGCCATGGCCGCGCCCGGGGTCAAGACCGTCTGCCTGGTGGGCGACGGGGGCCTGCAATTCTCCCCCGGCGAACTGCGCACCGCGGTGGACGAGCGTCTGCCGATCACCTTCCTCGTCTGGAACAACGCCGCCTACCGCGAGATCGCCGATGCGATGCGCGGGGCCAATACCGAGGTCATCGGCTGCCACCCCTCCCCCCTGCGGATGGAGCCCTTCGCCGCCGCCTGCGACCTGCCCTTCACCTCCGTCCCGCAAGACCCCGACGTGCTGCACTGGGCGCTGAGCCAACCGCAGGACGGGCCGCGCATGATCGAGGTGCGGGTGACGCTGTAAGCGACAGGGGCGCTGAAGGCTTTCTCGCTGATCCGGCCCTGCAGAAGGGTCGGGCTGCCGCAGCCCAACCGCTGACTAAAGCGCCTTCACCAGCCGGTGAACCGTATGGCTCAGGCCGTTTTCGTCATAGCTGCGGCTGATGCCCGTCGGCAGGAACCCCATCCGCTCCCAAAAGGCCCGACCGCGGGGATTGGCCTCCAGCACGCCGAGGTAGAGGCGCGGGCAGGCGCGCGCCCGGGCGAGGCTCTCGATATGGCCAAGGAACGCCGCCCCCTGCCCCGCACCCCGTGCCCGGGGGGCAAGGACCATCAGGCCAAGGTAGGCATCCTGCGCCGTGGGAAAGCCGAAGGACAGCTCCGCGACGCCCTCCAGACCCTGCCCCCAAAGCCCCAGCCGATGCGACACCGCCGGATCGCAGCCCGGCGGGCCCGCGGTCAGCACCTCGGTCACATCCGCCTCGACCGGGGCGCGGCCGAGCCAGAGCCGGTAGTAATCCGACGCTTCGGTCAAAAGGCCCAGGATGGCGGAGCGGTCGGTATCGGGAGCAAGCGGGCGGATCATGACGGCTCCTGTCGCGGGATGGGGTCAGGCAAAGCGATCTCCAGCACCTCCAGCGCCACCGTGCCGGCGGGGCGCTTCCAGGTGACCTCGTCGCCCACACCGGCGCCGATCAGAGCGCGCGCCAGCGGCGCATGGGGCGCGATGCGGCCCTGGGCGGGGTCGGCCTCGTCCTCGCCGGTGATCTCGTACCAGGCCTCGCCCTGCGGCCCCTGCACCCGGACGCGCAGGCCGAAGGCGACCTCGTCCAGCGTGGCGGGCAAAGGCACCGGGATGGCCGAAGCCAGCCGCGCCTCCAGATAGCGGATGTCGCGTTCGGCCGCGGCCTCGGGCAGCTTGTCCAGCCGCTCGGGCCTCGCCTTCAGGGCGGCCAGATCCTCCTGCCGGGCCCGCAGCCGCGCCTGAAGGGCGGCCAGCCCCCGCGCCGTCACGAAATTCGGCTGGGACGAGATCGGCAGGTCCGGCAGAGGGTCCAGAGCACCGTCGCCCTCCTTGACGAAAGCGCGGCTCATCGGACGATGACCTCCAGCGGGTCGTAAAGGCAGCCCGTGCCCCAGGCGGCCGCGGCGAGGCTGTCGGGCTTGAACCGGACGCTGGCCATCTCGTCGCGCGCGAAGAAGCGCCGCTCGGTCACGACGCCCTCGGGGTCGCGCCAGGCGGGGTCCAGCGCGCCGGCCACGATCCGGCAGCGGAAGAACAGGTCGACCTGGTGGAACCCGCTCTCGGGGTCGTGGAATTCGTTGACCAGCGCCGGGGCGCCGACCTCGATGGTCAGGCCGGTTTCTTCCATCACCTCGCGGGCCAGGTTTTCGGGCAGCGAGGCCCCCGGCTCCACCCCGCCCCCCGGCGCGCACCAAAGGTCGGAAATGCCGCCGGGATAGGCATTGCCGAGCAAGAGGCGATCCTCGTGCAGGATCAGCGCACGCACGGCGAGACGGGGGAACCGGTTGATAGCCATGGCCGAAGCCTCGGGCC
>CAMFIX010000083.1 GCA_945952425.1 uncultured Pseudorhodobacter sp.
CGGTCGTGTTCGCGTTGGTCGAGAGCTTGGACAATTCATCCCGTATGCTAGGAAAGCAGTTCGAGGGTGAGTACAGGGGTCTCTCTGTAGGTCATCACCTGTTCGCCGACAGCGGCGAGGAAGATCCGTTCGTGACTGGGCTGTTCTCGATTATCCAAAAGGGGCTCCCCAAGCAGGATTCGTTGCTTGTGACGGCCTCCTTGCGGCCGAGGCTCGGGTCAACGAGCTCAGCGTTGGAGCCTCAATGGGAGCGGGCGCCCATCAGCTTCCGTCGTCGATCAACGCTGCGGGCGGTACCCGCAACACCTGGGACAAATGCCAAAGCGTAAGCAGCGTCACGTTCTGCTTGCCTCGTTCCATGAGGCTGATGTGGGCCCGATCGACACCAAGGCGATCTGCGACGGCCGCCTGACTAAGGCCAGCGTCCTTACGTAGCCGACGCAGATTGCTGCCGAAGACTTGGCGGATGTCCATCGAGAGGATGGACGTCAAACGTGCATTTTAATGCGACGTACTATAATACGCGGTTGAGCTGTGGCGGCGAAGGTCGGATGCCGCTGAGCACCGGGCTCGGGTGAGCCGCATTCTGTCGGTGGGGGCAATGACGAAGCTTGGTTTGGCTGGGGCCATTTGTACCTTGGCGGTGCCCATGTTCCTGGCTGCTTGCTCGAATCCCAGCGGTGCCGTTGGCGGGGGGGCGGCCCTGGTTTCAGGTCCATGTTCCGGCCCGGAGGTCATTCAGGCCTTCAAATCCCGCTTGGCCGATGCCGTGAAAGAGCAGGGCTCCAGCGACATTGGCTACTATGGACCGGGAGGAACCGCCTTCCGTCCCCGGTACGTTGACTCAACCAACGCCCTACAGGTCGACGTCCGCTCAGTCTCCCTGACGGACTCGGTTCCCCTCGAAGCGGCGGCCGGTAGTGGCCTTCGTGCCTGTACGACCAACTTGACGGCAGAGGTCGAGGTTGGGCTGCCTCAGGGCTTTTCGCTCGTTTCGGACCCCCAGAGCATCCAGGATTGGACCTGCGACGCTCCGAATTGCCACAAGTACGATCTCTCGGATGGCCCTGAAGTCCAAGCCGCTATCGCCGATTGCTCGAAGGTGGGGGGCGGCCGGTGCCTGCTGAACCTGCTGTCCTACAAAAGGACCGAAGCGAAGCCGGGACGAATGACGCTGCACTTCGAAGGCGTCGAATATGATGTTGGCACAAGCGATCAGGGCCAGAAGGTGGTCCAAATGCACACCCGCCTGTCGGTTGGAGGGGCCGCTATCAAGTCGGCTCTATCTGGCAACTCATCCCAGTCGGCGGTGCAATGTGCCGTGATGGATGATTCTCAAACGTCGATCCGCCCCGTCACATGCCCGGTCGGCGCTGAAACGGCATTCCAGAACCCCGAATAGGTAAGAGCGTAACCGTGGTCGGGTGTGGTGAGCGTTCGCCACAGCCTCGCAGCACCACCGGATGCACGGCCCTTGTCCGTATATCAACGGGCGAGCCCGGAAGCGCTGGTAGCTGAAGACTCAGGAACCCGCGGAGCCATAGATTAGAGGCAATGGCTCAGCCTTGCGTCAAACGCTGCCTTCTGATAATATTACGAAATTCCAACAAGTAAATTTATCACCACCCTCCGTTTAGGCGGGGGGCCATTTCCTGTTGTTCAATGTATGGGGTTCTATGATCTATCCACCTAATTCATTTGTCGGCGTCGCCCAGACCATTATCAAACATGCCGAAATCCGAGTGAAGGCCGGCGAAAACAGTCCGACCCTCGTTCGGGACTATAAGCAGCGGCTGACCTGCTACTGCCAACCCTATTTCAAGAAGACCTTAGTCCGGGATGTCGATCACCGGATGCTTAAAGCGTTCTATGCCGACCTGGTGACGAAGGGTCTTTCGTCCGGGTCCATCCGCCCGATTCTCTCGTTCGTGAGCTGCGTCCTGAAATCGGCTGCCGACGAGGGTCTGATCCGCACCGTTCCCAACATCCCCAGGCCCAAGCATAAGGATAGCCCCAGGCCCTCCTTCACAAGGGTGGAATATCGGACCCTGCTTCAGACTCTTAAGGAGCAGGAGAAGGCCAAGCAGAAGCTGAACTTCAAGGGCCACGAACTGGATCGTGAGCTTCGAGACGCCGTGACGATGATGGTCGCCTGCTTCCTGAGGCCCGGCGACCTTTTCGACATGAAGAACCGGCACGTCGAGGTCGTCGACGAGACCGGCGTGGACGCTCGGAAATTCCTAAGGATGAAGTTGCCGCCGTCAAAGGGGCACCACCATCCCACGGTGTCGATGAAGCATGCCGTGGATATCTATGCTCGGGTCGTCGCTCACCAGCGTAAGAAGGGGTTCGGGCGACCAGACGACTACGTGTTCCTGCCAGGAATTGGCAGCAGGGCATATGCTCAGGAGGTGTTCAGCCGCCTCTTCGTCCAGGTGCTAGAACTGGCGGGTCTTAGGCGCACAGCCGATGGCGCTGCACGATCGTTCTATTCCTTGAGGCACTACGCCATCGAAAGCAGACTGGTTCATGCCGACGGCTTAGATCTCCTGACCCTGGCCAGGAACTGCCGGACCAGCCCCGAGATGATCAACCGGTTCTACGCCCATTGGCTGGAGCCTGAGCGGAACCTAGACATCATTCAGAGCTTCCGACGAGAGAGCCGCTATTCCTGAAGATTGGGGAAGGCCTAGGCCTTCCCCTTCTTCCCGTGGAAACGCTGCTGCAGCCCGCCGGCAGCCTCCGCAAGGGCGGAATCCAGTCCGCCAGCCAAGGTTTCCTGACGAAGAGCGGGCAGGACCTTGCGGAGCTCATTGGTCGTCCCGAGCACCAGGACGTCCTTACCATCCTTCACTTTCAGCCGGGCGGACCCATAGCGAAGGCTGAATCGAACGGCGCCATCATCATCAATCCACCACCACGGGGAGACCCGGCGGTGCTGTTCGACATCGAACACCTCGTCGGTTTCCAGATCCCGCTTCCGCTGAACCCGCACACGGCGGTAGCTCTCACCGGCCTCCGAAGCATTGAGCAGGTTGAGTTGGTCCAGGAGGGCGGCCGCCAACTTCTTCCTACGAAGCCGGATCGGGTCGTAGGCCTTCGACCGTTGCTCACTTTCGGCCAGGGTCAATTTGTTGAGGACGCTCATCGAATTCTCCTTCTTCTATGTAGCTGTCCTCCCCCTCCTTCCGCCTTCGATCCCGGACAACGACCGATCATCATCGACCCGTTGCCAAACCCTCGCTCAAGCAGGGATGGCCGTTCCAAGACGCCAAATGTTCGTTAGGCGGTTTGGTACGGCGAGTGGCGATGAAGGCTGTGGCCTATTTTCGTGTGAGCACAGCTAGCCAGGGTCGAAGCGGCCTCGGGCTCGAAGCCCAGCGGCAGGCCGTCGACGCCCTCGCTTCATCCAGGGGACTGACCCTGCTCTCGACCTTCACGGAAATCGAAAGCGGGAAGCGAAATGACAGACCGCAACTTCAAGCCGCTCTCCAGCTAGCCAAACTCACCGGGGCTACGCTGGTCATTGCGAAGCTTGATCGGCTGTCCCGCAACGCCGCCTTCCTGCTGGCTCTTCGGGATAGCGGCGCCCGATTCCTTGCGGCGGATTTGCCAGATGCCAACGACCTCACGATTGGCCTCCTGGCGGTCATCGCTCAGGCCGAGCGGGAGGCCACGTCCCGCCGAACTGTAGAAGCCTTGGCCGCCATCCGATCCCGCATAGCCGAGGTGGGCAGCCACACGTCCTCTCGCTCTGGTCGGTCCATTCGAAGACTTGGCAATCCAAATGGAACTCAGGCCATAGTGAAATCGGGCAAAGGAAATTTGGCGGCCCTCGCCGCCTTGCGGGCGAAAGCGACAGCTTTGGCCCAAGATATTGGGCCTGTGATCGCTGAGCTACGACAGCGGGGGGCGTCTTTTGCCGCAGTGGCAGACGAGCTCAATAGAATGGGTGTCCTGACCCCTCGGGAGCGCAGATGGCACCCGTCGACAGTCAGAAATTTTCAACAGCGAGCAGCCGCCGATCAGTCGGCGGCCTAAAAGGCGTTCTTTCGCAGATACTTACGCACCCAATGTGTTACTTTGTGGATTAGCGCTATTTATTGACAAAACGCCCCAATTAGCTTAGTATACCAGAGCATCAATTGTGATGTGTTTTCATAATACGAGGTTTTAAATGATCATTTCTCCCCTAACTACCAACCAATTCTCCCACCTATCCACCCTTGATTACGTCATTGGGGCCGGGCTCATTAATTCGGGAAAGGCAGTCGCCAAAATCGGAAAGATCTGGGACGTCGATCTTCGGATGGATGCTCAAGAGTTCGGGCGTCCGGTTCGAGCGGTCTACTCCTTCAGGGGTGATTTAACCCTGGGCGCTTGCAAGGTGAAATTTAGAAGCTTCCACGATGATAGTTCGAGTATCCTTGAAGCTCGTGATCTCATCATCAGTGACTTGATGGAAAAGTTCGGAAGCACTCAACATCACCACCAAGACTCGGCCGGCCAATTCCTCGTCTGGAATTGCAAGGAAGGGTACCGCATCGCTCGTCTGGAATTGCGGCGGGGTGAGGGCGCACAGGAGATGCTTGAGACCGAAGTCGACCGCTTCTATCCCATGCAGCACTAGGTTTTACCGCCTTGTGGCAACAAGAGCCCCGACATGTGTCGGGGCTTTTTGTTTGTGCGCTAAACCTGAGCCACGTGTCAGGTTCCGCTTGCCAATCAGCAGCAATGGCTGCTGGCTTCTAGGTCAGGTTCCAGGCCAGCCCGTGTTCCAAGAGCTCGGCCTCTTCAGCTACAAAGTCGGGCGTCGCTCTAAACCAAACTGACACATCGACACCTGCCCTGATGTCTCGAAGGATCGTGGCGTTGATCCGGCAGTTAGTTTGGCGACCCTTTAGCCGGACATTGTATGGCGAAATCCGCCCATACCCATGCCACCGTTGCTTAAGATTGGCCGCTCGGCCGACATAGACCGGCGTTTCGTGAGCTACGATCAGGTACAGGCCTGATGTTTTAGGGGCGGGTACTTTGAACTGGCAGAATGGGCCAGCGCCGTGGCGGTGTCGCTGATCAGGTCGAACGTCAAAGTCGAAGATGGCGACTGATCCATCGGCGCTCAGGGCAGGCTGGATCCAGGCGAGAAAATCGAAGTCGTAGCCCCCGAGCTTTAAGGGCCTGCCGGAGAACGTCTTCTGCCACTCAGGATTTGTCATGGGCCTTAGACGTTTGGAGTCTGCATCGGGCTCGAACAAGATACCTAAGGTCTTAGAGGGTGGGTCTCACTACGTTCAACCCACGGACTACGTCGGTCCTTATTGATCTCCTCACCAGGCCTTTAGGCAATACTCTTTAATCAAGGCTCTGAGCGGTTCAGAGCCAGGCGAAGAATCTGGAATTTCCGGAGTGTCGAGTCTGCTCGGCGATTTATGGGATATCCCGCTCGGAGCGGGGCAGTCAGGCTACGTTCGGAATATGGAGGTTCATGACGTCGATATGGTCGACGGCGTTCAGGTTTGAGATGGTCTTGTGGACGTACCGATAGGCGCCCATGAAGTCCGTGATCGGGCGAACATCTTGGCCTTTTCGGGCACGGCCGTGATTAAGGGCACACCACGTTTCGATAGCGAGGATTTGGAAGGGCAACGTGGGCCGGTTGGCCCGCTGTTCAAGTGCTCCTTCGGGCAGTCCCACGAGTAAGTGGGTGTGCATGCCTTGATTGAAGTTCAGCTCTTGAACGGCGTAGGTGGCCATCCTCGTTCCACGACGAACATATGCCATCCCGAACAGCTTCTTGTTCAAGCGGTGCTGCCATTCGGAAACGGCCTTCGAAAGGGTTAGGGGGTCGTGCGGTTGCCTCGTGGTCAGAGTGACAAGGTACTTCTCCGGACAATCTCTGACGGAACGGAGGACGCTATCGACTCTGGGTTTGGCGGATGAACTGGGCAAAGCTCAAAATTCCTGATGACCCTGTGGTCGATCGGCCCCGAGCTGCCTTTTCCATAGCTGAACGGATCGTTGACGTGATCAACGAGGGCAAGGGTGATGGTCGGTCGGTCTTGGAAGTCATTAATGGGTTGGCTGGATTGAGGTTATGGGTTGATGGTGAGAAGGAGATCTCACCTACTATGTAGACGCCAACCACCCCCACTAAGGGGCCCACATGCCGATTTATTTCGTCTCGGCGGAGAATCTTAAATACTTGATTTTTCAGACATAAATCGAGTCTGGATCTTTTCGTAATGCGTAGGTCAGGTGTTCGAGTCACCTAGGCGGCACCACCCCTCCCCCGACATCCGGCCCGGCTCGCCTACTGGCGCACCATCTCGGCCTTGGCCTGAGCCTTCACCTCGCCGGTGGGCATGGTGAAGGGGATTTCGAAGACAACGGTCTCCATCCTGCCGGGATAGGTGAACGGCGCGGCGTAGTCCTCGGTCACCGGCGACAGGCTGCGGCCCAGGTCCATGCCCGTCGAGGAGATCATGAACAGCAGGCGCGGGGCGTGGGCCTCTGCGACGGTCTCGCCGTCAACCTTCAGCAACAGGTCGCCGCCGCCGTCGGGGGTGCGGGTGGCGGAGAAGGCGATCTCGTGCGGTCCGGTCGAAAGCGGGGTCTTGGCCTCCAGCCGCGTATGGCGGTGGAAGTCGTTGTAGTCGAAGACCAGCCGACCCTCCTTGACCATCAGCACGAAGCCGCTGTTCAGGCTGCCGCGGGCGATCAGGGCGCCGTCGCCGCCCGGATGGTCGAGCTGCACCGTCATGGTCCAGCCGCGCGCCACCGGCGGGCAGGTATCGGCCACGATGTGCGAGATCGGCGGATGGTAGACATAGCGCAGCCGTGAGGTCGGCAGGCCCGGCCGCATGGCGGCGCGGAACAGGGCCAGCGCATTGCGGTCGTCGAGCGGCAGCACGCCGTGCTCGTCGGCCTGCGCCCACCACAGGTCGACCAGTTCCTTGAGCTTTTCCGGATGGCGCTCGGCCAGGTCGTCATGCTCCGAGAAGTCCTCGGCGAGGTGGTAGAGCTCCCATCGATCGTCGTCGAAGGGCTTGCCGGCCTCGTGATGGGTCACGGCCTTCCAGCCGTCCTTCCAGATGCCCCGGTGGCCCAGCATCTCGAAGTACTGGACGTCGCGCCGCGGGGTGGCGGCCGGGTCGGCGAAGGTCGGCGCCAGGCTCGCGCCGTGCACCGGCATCTGCGGCACGCCGGCCACCACCTCGGGTGAGGCGATGCCCAGGGCGTCCAGGATGGTCGGCGTGATGTCGATCGCGTGGCAGAACTGGTCTCGGGTCTGGCCGCCGGCCGCGATGCCTTTGGGCCAGTGCATGATCAACGGGTCGCGCACGCCGCCCCCGTGGGTGTTCTGCTTGTACCAGCGCAGGGGCGTGTTGCCCGCCTGAGCCCAGCCCCAGGGGATGTTGCAATGGCTGTCGGGGCCGCCGATGTCGTCCAGGCGCTTCACCGCCTCGTCGGCGCTCTCGCGGATGCCGTTGAACCACTTCATCTCGTCCAGCACGCCGCTGGCGCCGCCTTCCTGGCTGGCTCCGTTGTCGGACAGCACGATGAAGAGGGTGTTCTCCCACTCGCCCAGCGCCTTCAGGAAGGCGACCAGGCGGCCGATCTCCTGGTCGGTGTGGTCCAGCATGGCCGCGAAGGCCTCCTGCAGTCGGGCGGCGAAGCGCTTCTCGTTGGCGCTCAGGTTCTCCCAGGGTTCGACCCCCGGATTGCGCGGTGCGAGCTTGGTGTCGGCGGGGATCACGCCCATCGCCTTTTGGCGGGCGAACCATTCGTCGCGGGCCACGTCCCAGCCGGCGTCGAACCGGCCGCGATACTTGTCGAGATAGGCCTGGGGCGCCTGGTGCGGCGAGTGCATGGCTCCGAAGGCCAGGTAGAGGAAGAACGGCTTCTCCGGCACCAGGGACTTCTGGTCGCGCACCATGCCCATGGCCCGGTCCACGATGTCCTCGGAGACGTGATAACCCTCCGCCGGGCTCTTCGGCGGATCGACGAAGTGGTTGTCATGGGTCAGTTCCGGGAAGAACTGGTCAGTCTCGCCCTGCAGGAAACCGTAGTAGCGGTCGAAGCCCTTCTGCAGCGGCCAGTTGGTGTAGGGCCCGGCCGCCGAGCATTCGGCCATGGGGGCGAGGTGCCACTTGCCGGTGGCGAAGGTGCCGTAGCCGTTGTCGCGCAGGATCTCGGCCAGGGTCGCCGAAGACCGCGGGATGGCGCCGCGCATGTTCGGATAGCCGGTGTCGAAATTGGAGACGGCGCGCATGCCCACAGCATGGTGGTTGCGGCCGGTGAGCAGGCAGGCCCGCGTGGGCGAGCAGAGCGCGGTGGTGTGGAAGCCGGTATATTTCAGCCCCCCGGCGGCGAGGGCGTCGATGTTCGGGGTCTCGATGGTCGAGCCATAGCAGCCGAAGTGCGAGAAGCCGGTGTCGTCCAGCACGATCAGCACCACGTTGGGCGCGTCCGCCTTGACCTTGGAGGCCGGCCACCAGGGCTTGGATTCATAGACCGTGCGGCCGATGAGGCCTTGAAAGTCTTCGCCGGAGGGGGGCTTGCGGGTCATGCTTCAGGTCTCCGAATGCGGGTCGGGGGCCATGAGGCCGCCGACGCCATAGGTGGCGAGATCGTCGATCAGTCGGGCCATGCTGGCCGGGGTGCGGTCGCCGCCCTGCGGGGCGTGGGCCCAGCGAGCGAGGGCGAAGACCACGCTGTCGGTCAGCCAGACCAGCCGCGCGGCGAGCGCCGGCTCGGCGTGGCCGAGCGCCTCGGCCAGCCGTCGACGGCCACGGCGCACGCCGCTCAGCGTCGCGTCCTCCACCGCGCGGCCGCCCAGGAGTTGGGGGTGGAACCGGACCTGGGCGAGGATCGACAGATAGTCCGCGCCCCAGGGCTCCTCGATCGCCACCTGTCCCAATCCGCCGATCATGGCGCGCAGGATCTCGCGCGCCGACGCCTGGGCCGGCAGGGCGGCGAGCAGGGCTTCGCGGCGCGCGTTGATGGGCGCGAGGCGGCGGTTCAGAACCGCCGTCAGGACGCCGTCGCGGGAACCGAAGTGATAGTGCACCGCCGAGCGGTTCTTCTGGCCGGAGACCGCGACGATCTGGGTCAGGGCGACATTCTCGACGCCGCGCTCCGCGAACAGGCGCTCGGCCACGTTCAAGAGCTCGTCGGCCGTGCCGGCTTCTATCCTGGCGTTTCCCACAGCGGTCATGTCGCCGCCTCCACTTAATACGTCGTATTAGACGCGGGTTCGGTGGGAGTCAATTCCGCCGCCGGGCACGAAAAAGGGCGGCGGGGTAACCCCCGCCGCCCGAAATCTCCATTTGGTGGCCGAGCCCGATCAGGGCTTGGCCGGGC
>CAMFIX010000084.1 GCA_945952425.1 uncultured Pseudorhodobacter sp.
AGACGATCGGCGATGTGCTGAGCTTCGTCGTGGTGATGATGCTCGGAACCGGCCTTATGGCGATGGTTCCGACCATTGCCCAATCGCTGGCGCAGACCGCGACAGGTCTCGGCGGTGTGGCGAGTTCCACCTTCCGCACAGGCGGTAGCATGGCGAGCTATGGCCGCTCTGGCGCAGCCGGGATGATCGGCGCCGTGCGTGGCGCGGCCGACATGGATGCTGGGGGACGTCGTCCGTCGAACGCACGGCTCACCGGCCATGCCGCAGGCCAGATTGGCCGCTCGGCCGTGCAGGTCGCCATGCGGCTCGCAAGCCGAACCCCCGACAAGAGTTGAGGCATTCAGATGCCCGAGAGGAAAGGAACGCCGATGCCCGATCAAATGCATCAGCATGGATTTGATGTCGATCTGGTGCTCGAACCGCGGCTTTCCGCCCGGCGGGCCTGGATCGTGGCTGGCGGGGCAGGGGCCCTTAGCCTCCTTCTGGCGACCGCCTTGGTGCTGGTTCTGCCGCTGAAGGAAACCCAGGTCTTCACCGTGATGGTCGATCGCCAGACCGGCGATGCCGAGAAAATTGTCGAGGTCCGCCCGAGCGGGATCGAGGATCAGGAAGCGGTGAAACAGAGCCTGCTCGTGGCCTACGTCAGCGACCGTGAGGGGTATTTCCTGCCTGGCATTCAGGCCCGGCTCGAAAGCGTGCAGCGCCGCTCAACTGACAGCGCCGAAGAGAGCCTGCGGCTTCTTTGGTCCAAGGGCGGCGGGAACAAAGCCTATCCGCCGGATGTCTATGGACCGGGCGCAGAGGTATCGGTGACGGTGCGCCGGATCACCTTCCTCGCGCCCAATGTGGCCCAGGTTCGCTTCCTGAAGATTCTGCGGCAGGCAAAACAGGAGCCAGTGACCCAGCCCTTCGTGGCGACGGTGGAATTCGCCTTCGCTCCACGGACCGAGCGCAGCCTCGCTCATGTCTGGGAAAACCCGCTCGGCTTCACCGTCTCTTCCTACCGCGTCGATCCCGAAACCCTGCCCGATGGTCAATAGGCTGCACCCCATGAAACACCCCTTCCTTATTCCCGGGCTCTTTCTGGGCTTCAGCCTCGCGGCAGCGCCCGGCTTTGCCGAGATGGCTCCCACTTCCATGGGTGCCGATGCCCGCGTGCGCTCGGTCCTCTACAGCCCGGTCGACGTGATCCGCCTCGACACGCAACTGCGCGTCAACACCGCCATCGAACTCGGGGCAGGGGAGCGGATCGACTCCGTCCTTCTCGGCGACAGCGAGGCCTTCGAGGTTGAAGTGCTGTCCAACCGCACCACGGTGTCTATCAAGCCGGTCATCGCCGGGGCCGATACCAACATGACGATCTACACCGGGCGACGGACCATCACTCTGGCGATCAGCGAAGGTCGCTCGCATGCTCCGACATATCGGCTGGTTCTGCGCTATCCCGACACGAGCCCGGCGCGATCTGCTCCGGTGCCCGCCTCCTCCCGCGACATCGGCTATGCCTGGTCGGGCGATAAGAGCCTGAAGCCGGTCCGCATCTGGAACGACGGTCAAGCGACCTACTTCGCCTTCCCGCCGGACATCCGGCCCTCGGTCTTCGGCGTCGATGCCACCGGCCGCGAGGTCACGCTGAACTCCGGCACGAACGGCAGCGTGGTCCGGGTGCCAGGGATCCGACCGGAATATTCGATCCGCATCGGCACCCAGGTGCTCTGCATCGAGCATGTGGACGGCGGTGCAACGTCCGACGCGACCGAGATCGCGCGACTGCAGGCTTGGGAGTTCTGACATGACCGATGTCCAGAAGGCATCTGATACCCCGCACGCGGAATCGCCCGTGCCTGAGCCAGAATACCATGTCGAACGCCCCAAGCCCAAGTTGACGCGTGAGCGCAAGATTGGCCTCGGCGTCCTTTTGGCCGGGGCCAGTGTTGCCGCGCTCTGGACTCTATGGCCTGCGCACAAGGCGATCCCCGCCGTGGAGACCTCGGGTGTCGAAGAATTCCAGGACACCGGCAAGGGCCCCGCCTTCGGGGTAATCGAACCTGCGGCGGGCAAATCTAAAGATGATCCCGGCTTTGCCGACATCGAGGGCCAGTTGGCGACCCAAAAGGACGCGCTGGAGACCAAGAACGCGGCCCTGAGCGATGAAGTCGCCAGGCTGCAAAAGCAGCTGGCCGATCTGGCGACCAAGGCCGCCTCCGAGAAGGACGACAGCGCCAAGGAACTGGCAGAGGCGCTGGCGAAAGCCCAGACCCAGAACCAGGCGATGATCGAGGACCTGAAGGCCGAGTTCGGCTCCGAAATTGCGGCCCTGAAGGCCCAAGGCAATGCCGTAGACGCAGTCTCGGCCAAACAGGCCGCTGACCTCGCGGCAAAGCGCGCGAAAAACGAAGAGCAACTCGCCGCCCGGGTTGCCTCGCCCTCAGTCGTCTTCGACAACGGCCAAGACTCCGCGAAAAGCGATGGCGCCCTGATGCCGCCGCAGGAGGATGGCCAATCAGGCTCGCGCGATGCAGCGGGTCGGGATTTCGTGCAATCGGGCCGCGAGGCGACGGCGGTCGAGGCTTCTCAGGTCATCGCCAACCCGGGCAACACGGTGCTGCAGGGCACGATGATCGAAGCCACGCTGGAGAATGCGGTGGATTCGAGCCTGCCTGGACAACTGGCCGCCGTGGTGACGCGACCGGTCTGGTCCTTCGATCAGTCGCAGGTCTTGATCCCAGCCGGCTCGCGCCTTTTCGGGGAGTATTCTTCGGAAGTCTCCCTCGGACAGGGTCGCATCCTTGTCGCCTGGACCCGGCTTGTCACCCCAGATGGCCAGTCCGTGAAAATGGAAGCCTTCGGCGGTGATGCCCAAGGCCGGTCCGGCATCACCGGCAAGGTCAGCAGTCGCTTCGGGCAGCGTTTTGGATCGGCGGCGTTGATCTCTCTGATGGGCGCGGCCCCGGCGATTGCCGCCGCGAAATACGCCGACAAGACAACCTCGGACACCGCGTCCAGCGTCGCGCAGGATCTGGGTTCTGCGACGGGCTCGGCCGTTCAGGATTACATCAACCTGCCCCCGATCATCTCGGTCTCTGCCGGTGCCGCGATCACCGTCATGGTCGACCGCGATCTGGAGATCTGGTGATGGATGGGCATCCGTCATTCCTGGGAACTTATCTTTCCTCGCTCGGGCCCATCCTGCGGCGTGAGGATTTGATCGAGATCGCAATCAACCCCGACGGCAAGGTCTGGATCGAGCGCAAGGGTGGCAGCCATATGGAGCGGGTTGCTGACCTGATGATTGACCGCGCCCTGTCGGTCAATCTTGGGCAGGCCATTGCGTCTTCTGTCGGGGTGCAGTTCTCCGAGAAGAAGCCCACCGTCTCCGGCAAGATCACTTTGGGCGAGATGGCAATCCGAGCGCAGGTCGTGGCGCCACCGATCGTCGAGGGCGGCATGGCGATCACGCTCCGACCCTTCAAGGTGGCCGCAGACAGACCGTTCAAACCGGAACTGCTGCACGGGTCTTTGATAGATCTCGATCACCGCAAGCGCGAGTTGGGCAAGGAAGTCCTGAAACTGGCCAAGGACGGCGACATCGAGGCTGCGATGCGTCTTTGCGTCCGCAAGCGGCTGAATGTCCTGATTTCCGGGGGGACCTCGACAGGAAAGACCACCTTTGCACGATCGCTGCTGGCGATGGTCGATCCGGCCGAGCGGCTTGTCACCATCGAGGATGCCTATGAGCTGTTCCCTACTCAGGCGAACGTCGTGGCTCTGAAGGCCGATCGGAACAGCCAAGGTGAGCGAACGCCGGCGCGGCTACTGGAAGCATCGCTCCGGATGCGGCCTGACCGAATCATCCTTGGCGAATTGCGGGGCGAGGAGAGCCGTACGTTTCTGGAAGCGATCAACACCGGGCACGGCGGATCGCTGACGACGATCCATGCAGATACGGCCCGGAAGGCGATTGATCGGCTGGCGATCATGGTGATGGCGACCGGCCTTGGGATGGGGTTCGAGGAGGTGAAGCGGTATTGCGAGGGATCTCTGGATCTGGTGGTGCAACTGGAGCGGCGCAGTGGGGTGAGGGGGGTAGTTGAAGTAATGCAACCCGCGCTGTAGCTCTTGGTGCGGCAAAGCTTGCGATCCGTGATCCCGAGTCGGAAATCACTCCGGTCCTTGGACCTGCAACGCCAAGTTTCTTGGAAGTCCGAAGCTCAGCAGCAACGCTGTCGCAACAATGAGCGTGGGCAGGATTAAACCTCCAGTCGACAAGGCTTTCCCGCTGAAGAGAAGCCCGGCGGCAGCTGAACCGGATGCCTGGCCGAGACTGGAGAAAGCGGTCATGCGGCCAAGATTGGTTCCCTGATGTTTCGCTGGTCCCAACGAGGCCCAGTAGGTGGCGACTGGAGACAGGATTCCGGCGCTTGCGGCTATCAAGGCGACGGCGACGGCCATGGCGCCGTCCGATTCGACCAGAGAGGCCCCGATCAGACCGACCGACAGTGCGGCAAGACCCGGTGACATGAACCAGCGCGTAGCCTCCGGTTTGATCAGCGGCGAAAAGACCACTGCTTGCATGATTGCCATGACAAGGCTGCACTCGGCGAACATGGCGCCGATATGTGCCGAATCGAGGCCGAGGATCTTGCCTTGCAGCGACAACCCCACCTCGAAAGAACCGATGGCATAGGCTGTGGCAAATGCTATTGCCAACAATCGATAGGTGGCACCTTTGTCTCCCGCGCGAGTTTCGGTCGAAAGCTCCTGTGTCTTCCTGGGCGACACTGAGGGGATCGAAAACAGGACCAGAATCGCTGCCGCGGCGGCGAGGGCTGCTGCCGCGACGAAGGGTGCATAGAGGGCCGTCTCCGCCGCGCCGCCGAGATGCGGTCCTGATGATCGGACCGCCAATCCGCCAATCATCGGGCCGACGAAGAAGCCAAGGCTTCCCGAAATGTTGATCAGAGCGAATCGACGGGCACGCCATGTCGTGTCGGGCGCGTGATCTCCGATGAGGGCAAATACGGACGGTGCGACGGCTGCCGAAAACGCCCCCGACAGAAACCGTCCGAGATAGAGAAGCGGCAGGCTTTCAGCTTTCGCCAGCACGAAGACTGTCGCAGCGACGCCCGAAAGGCCGAATGCCATAACAGGTTTGCGCCCCTTGCGGTCCGAAATTGCACCCCATAGGGGGGCAAACAGGAATACCGCCAAGACGTAGACCCCCGTCAGCAGACCCGTGTGAGAACCGATTGAAGCCAAGCCGCCTTGGCCAGGGAACCGCTCGATGAGAAATGGCAGAACCGGCAGAACGATGCCGTAACCTGCCGAGACCGCGAACACGGACAACAACATGGCAAACAAGGAAATTCGCCTCAGGCCCGGTGTGAGGGTTTCCGTCATGCTGTTGGTACTCCGGCCTGGCCGCTTGGGTGCGCGCTCGCCGCCGGATCAAACGAGCGTCGAACTGTTCGCCGATACTTTGGCGGCAGGCCGGGGCGCTCGCCACTTCGAAGGCAGCAATCACAGGATATTGATCTTGCCGCCTTGCAGCTTTGATCTCGATCAAGGTGCGATCGGTTCGCGACTTCGATGATGGCGGCAGGAAAGGCGGGCCATCGTGATCATCGCGCGTGCATTTATCGTCGTGATTCTGCTCTTGGCAGGCTTGGTGGGCGCGTCAGCCTCCGGCGTGACTGTCGGACAGGCGACGTTGGGGGATGTACCTGCCCAGGTCCATTGCTCCGCCGATGCCTTCTGTTCCGGTCACTCCGATGGCTGCGACGCTGCGATCTGTGCGACTTCGATGCATTGCGCGACATTCGCTGCGGTGCTGCCACTTATCAGCGAGCCCACGCGAACGATGGCGCACACGCCCTTGAACCCTCCGGCCCGATTCCGGCTGGCCGATGGACGTGCCGTCGCCCCGGCGAACGAACCTCCACGACTTGCCTGACTGCCTGGCATGCCGGCCACTGATGGGCCGGTTCCTGCATCGTCACGTGGAGAATTCAAATGGACCTTCGTCTTTCGGCGGCGGCAGCCGCGCCATTCCTGCATCGCGCTTATCGTTGCAGTCTAGCCCGCGCGGTTGACGCAGCGGGCGAGCGGGAGGCCTGACATGTCGCCCCTCAAACCGAATGCCTTCGGCCTCTCGCTTGGCCTCTCGCTCGCCATCCTTTCCTTGCTGTGCTGGCTCGCCGTGTTGCTGTTTCCTCAGGCGCCGCTGGCCCATGTCTGGCTCGGTCTGTTCAGCACGTCGCCGGCAAGTTCCCTGTCCGGTGGAATCGTCGCGACCCTGCTCAGTCTGATCCTCGGTTGGCTCACCGCCTTCCTGATGGCTCACATCTACAACCGTCTTGTCATATCAGGAGCATGACCATGAAACTGACATCCGTTCTGTTCGCCACTCTTGTCGTCTTGGGCTCTCCGGCCGTTTTGCATGCCGAGGACAGCCATCACCCTAAAGTCACTCCGGAAGTCGCAATTCCTGCCGTCCCGGGCGCCATGGACATGATGGCGATGATGCCCGGCATGATGCAGAAGATGGCGATGATGCAAGAGATGGCGGATCCGACCCGCCATGTTGAAGGCCGCATCGCCTTCCTGCATGCCGAACTCGCGATCACCGAAGCGCAGGAGCCACTCTGGAAAGCGCTCGCCGATGCGCTGCGCCAGAATGCAGCGGGCATGATGCAGGTCACCCCTGCCGATCACGGGAATGACCCTGGAAGCGCCGTGCTGGGCCAGTTGCTGGACCAGCAGCACGCACTGGAGGTGCGGCTCGACGGCTTGACGGCGGTCAATGCGGCGCTGAAGCCACTGGTGGATAGCCTGTCGGACAACCAGCGCGCCACACTGGACACGCTCTTCCCGCACGTCTCCGGCATGATGGAGATGGGGGGCATGATGCCGATGTCCGGGATGATGCCTGGCGCATCAGGCATGTCCGGCATGACGAAACCCGCGCCCTGACCGGCGCAATCACCCGTCGCAACGCATTGCTCACGTGGACCCCGTCCGGTCTGCGCCCCATGACACGTGCCGCCCTCGCAGCAAGCGGGTACGCGGCCAGACCAAGGATATTCTTATGAAACGCTCGACCCTTCGCGACCTGCTCGCCGGCACCGCCCTCATCGGCCTTCTGCTCGGCGCATCGGCGGCCTTCGCCGGCAGCCCGGGCTATGTCTTCACCGCCAACGAGGCGGCGAACTCGCTCAGCCGGATCGACCTGTCCTCGGGCCAGGTCGAGACCGTGCCGCTGCCGATCGTGCCGCATAATGTCGATGTGTCCGGCAGGGGCCAGCCCCTGCTGGTGGTTGGGCCGATGGCGATGGCGGATCACGGCAAGGCCGGCACGGACATGGCCGGCATGGAAGGCCACGGCGAAGCCGGGCTCTTGGCCGTGCTGGACCCGCTCGATCTTGCCAAACCGCCGCGCGCGCTGATCCCGGTCGGCGAGCATCCGGCGCATGTCGTGGCGCTGGCCGATGGCTCTACGGCCTTCGTCACCAATGCCGGCGAGAACACGGTCGGGGTCATCGACCTGGCGGCCGGGCAGATGGTCGCGCGGATCCCGACCGGAGCCTACCCGCACGGGATGCGGCTCAGCCCCGATCAGGCGTCGCTGCTGGTGGCCAATGTCGAGGATGGCAGCGTCTCGCTGATCGACGTGGCGACACGGTCTGAGACCGCCCGCATCCCGGTCGGCAAGGCGCCGGTACAGGTGGGCTTCCTGCCCGATGGCAGCCGCGCCTTCGTCTCGCTGCGCGACGAGGATGCGGTGGCGGTGATCGACATTGCGGACCGCAAGGTGACAGCGCGCATCACGGTCGGGCGCGGGCCGATCCAGCTGCATGCCAGTTTGGATGGGCGCTATGTCTTCGTCGCCGATCAGGGCAGCAAGGAAAATCCTGACAACAGGGTTTCGGTGATCGACGTGGCCAAGGGTCAGGTGGTGACCACGATCGAGACCGGGGCGGCGGCGCATGGCGTCGACATCAGCGACGACGGCCAGTCGGTCTTCGTCACCAATGTCGCGGATGGCACCGTGTCGGCGATCGATATTGCCACGCTCAAGGTCTCGGCGACCTATCGCGTCGGCGATGGGCCGAACGGGATCGCCTATCTGCAACCGTGACCCTGCCCAAGAAAGGAGCGCCTGTCCCGGACCGGGGCAGGCCGATCACCGGATGCAGGCACCAGGTCCTGCGCACCAGGAGAAGAGATGATGCATGACCATCATTCACCCAACGGCGCGGAGCCTATGCCGCCGTGGTATCGCAGCCGCGCAGGCCTTGCCTTCGCCGGCTTTGCGGCGGTTGCCGCGCTATTGTTGATCTACGAACACCGGATGCACATCCCGTTCGGGAATCTGTTGGTTATCCTGCCGTTGTTCGTCTGCTTCGGCCTGCATTCCTTCATGCATGGCGGCCATGGCGGGCATGGTGGCCACCACCATTCCGGCGGGGCGCCGAAATCTTCGGACCCGTCGAAGCCAGCGCAGGAGGAGGACCGGCCATGACCCCCGATACCGCCCCGGCCTACGGGCTTTGGCTGCTGGCCTTCGTCAACGCCGCAGTCTTCATCATCTTCGCGCTGAGCTTCTTCAAGCCGCAGACTTCGCGCGATTGGCGCAGCTTCGGCGCGTTCAGCGCCTTTCTGGTGGCGCTCTTCGCCGAAATGTATGGCTTTCCGCTGACGATCTACCTGCTGTCGGGCTGGCTGCAGAGCGCCTATCCCGGCATCGACTGGTTCTCGCATGACGCGGGCCATCTTCCTGAGATGCTGTTCGGCTGGCGGGTCAATCCGCATTTCGGTCCGTTCCACCTCTTGAGCTTCGCACTGATCGGCGGCGGTTTCTGGCTACTGTCCGCCGCCTGGCAGGTGCTCTACCTGGCGCAGCGCGAAGGCCGGCTTGCCACGACAGGGCCGTATGCCCATGTCCGGCATCCGCAATATCTCGGCTTCATCCTGATCCTGACCGGGTTTCTGTTTCAATGGCCGACGATCCTGACCCTGCTGATGTATCCGGTGCTGATCTGGATGTATCTGCGCCTCGCCCACAGCGAAGAGGTCGAAGCCCGCGCCCGCTTCGGAGCCGAATACGACGCATGGGCGCGCCGGGTGCCCGCCTTCCTGCCGTTCGGCCACAAGCAAAGAGGGGCCGCGACATGAAAACGCGCCAGATCGCGATCCTGTCCGGCCTGCTGCTTCTGCTGGCCATGCCGGCTGTGGCGGATGACATGGCGATGATGAGCCCGGGGATCATCCTGCCGCGGATGGACCCCGCCAACGGCCGGCTTCTGTTCGC
>CAMFIX010000085.1 GCA_945952425.1 uncultured Pseudorhodobacter sp.
CCCATGCGCCGCGCCAGGATGATCTGGCCCAGCACATTGTTGATCTTGTGCGCGCCGGTGTGGTTCAGCTCGTCGCGCTTCATATAGACCTTGGCGCCGCCGAGGTGTTCCGTCAGCCGCGGCGCGAAATACAGGGGCGAGGGCCGCCCGACGTAATGCTTCCACAGATCGTCCATCTCGGCCCAGAAGGTCGGGTCGGTCTTGGCGAAATTATAGCGCTCTTCCAGGTCGAGGATCAGCGGCATCAGCGTCTCGGAGACGAAGCGCCCCCCGAACATGCCGAAGCGGCCCTGCTCGTCCGGCCCCGTCATGAAGCTGTTCAACCCGTCCTCGGCCATGCCACCCTCCTGTCACTTTGGCCCATACCTAGCGTCCTGGGGCCGCGGTGGAAAGGGGGGCCGTCTGCCCCCCTCACCCCCCGAGGATATTTGAGCCAATGTGAAAGGGGAAAGGGGCGTCAGCTGTCGAGGGGAGAGGGGCGAAGAGGTCGGAAGCGAGTATTTGGGCCAAATTGAAAGCCGGGCGCGACCTGGCCCGGGAGGGTTGCGACAGGAGCGGTGCGTCGCCTTGTCTATTCATCTGTTCGAAAATATTCCCGGCGCAGAGCCGAGCCGGCGCGGGCGGCACGCCCAGAGGGGAGATATGATCTTGCGCCTGCCAAGGCGCTCCGTTTGGCGACGGTGCCGGGCGGGAGACCTCAGCCGGGCATGACGAAAGCGGGCTTCGGCCGGGGGGCCGCGCTTTGGGCGGCGGTCACGAAAGCCGCGATGCGGGCGGGGTCTTTCACGCCGGGGGCGCTTTCGACGCCGGAGGCGACATCGACCTGGCTGGCGCCGGTCAGCCGGATCGCCTCGGCCACATTGCCCGGCGTCAGACCGCCCGCCAGCATCCAGGGCCGCAGCCAGCGGCGCCCGGCGATCAGGCGCCAGTCGAAGGGCACGCCATTCCCACCGGGCAGGACCGCCCCTTTCGGCGCCTTGGCGTCGATCAGGATCTGGTCGGCCACCACGGAATGGTCGAGGATCTGCGCAAGATCCTCCTCGCCGCCCACGCCCAGCACCTTCATCACCGGCAGACCATAGCGCGCCCGGACCTCTGCCACGCGGTCGGGCGTCTCGTGGCCGTGCAGCTGCAGCATGTCCAAGGGCACGGTTTCCACCAGAGCGTCCAGCAGGTCGTCCCCGGCATCGACCACCAGCGCCACTTTGGCGAGCCCGATCGGGGCTGCCAGGGCCAAGACGCGCGCCTGCGAAGGGGTCACATAGCGCGGCGATTTCGGAAAGAAATTGAACCCGGCATAGGCGGCGCCTGAGGATGCCACGGCTTCCACATCCGCCACCGTCTTCAGCCCGCAAATCTTGACGCGCATCATTTCCGCGGCTTCTGCAGCAGGGCGATCACATCGTCCTCGGGCAGCGAGGTCTGGTCCTTCATCGCGGCCAGTTCCCGCTCCAGCTTCGACACGGCGCGGGTCTGCACCCGGGCCACCTTGCGGTGCTTGTGCTCGCGCAGCCATTCCCAGACGAAGCCGATCACCACCCCCATGACGGCGCCCAGCCCCAGAACGACGAACAAGGGCACCTCGGCCCGCGCCTGCCAGCCCAGAAGCATCGCCAGGTCTTCGGGCAAGAGGCTGACCCCCACAGGGGCGCGGTTGGCCAAGGCCACAACCACGAAGGCCAGAAGCAGCACGAAGAGGATCAGGTAACGCAAAAGCCGCATGGAGGCACCTCCTGCCGCCACTATCTCCGCCCCAAGGCGAAGGTCAAGCTTAGGCCTTGCCGTTCAGCCGGTCGCGCAGAAGCTTGCCGGTCTTGAAGAAGGGCACCTTCTTGTCATCGACCTGCACCGACTCGCCGGTGCGCGGATTGCGCCCGACGCGGGCATCCCGCGCCTTCACCGAAAAGGCGCCGAAGCCGCGAAGCTCCACCCGGTTGCCCTGTGCAAGCGCCTCGATGATCTCCTCAAAGACGGTGTTCACGATCTTTTCGACGTGTTTTTGCGTCAGATGCGGATTTTCGTCAGCGATCTTCTGGATCAGCTCCGAACGGATCATCAATTACCCCCCGTCGTGGTCGCCCTTGCCATGTGCCTGGCCTTGGTTGCGCCAACATGTTTCTCGCCCGGACTGTAGCGAAGAATTCTGCACTTACAAAGGGTTTTGATTTGACCGCGGCCCGGATGGCAAAAGGCCCCGCTTTGCAGGCGGGGCCTTTCGGGATTGTTTCGAAAAAAGCGCCAGTTGCGGCGGTGCGGCGCCGGGTCGCACCCGAATCAGCGGCGGCGCATCAGCGGCGGCGGCGCATCAGGCCAAGCCCGCCCATGCCCGCCAGAAGCAGCCAGCCCGCCGCCGGCACCGGCACGGTCGGCACATCGCTCAGCCGCAGCGACCAGCCGTTCAGGGCCGAGACGGTCAGGCCCTGCAGGTTCAGCGTGATCGAGTTCGACGTGAAGCTCAGCCGCGAGTCGTCGAGCCCCGCGATGCCGTTGCTGACCAGCGTCACCCCGGTGATGCCGCTGCCGAAGTCGAGGTCGGTGAAGACCCAGCCGCTGAAGGTGGCGGGGTTATAGAAATTGTCCGCGCTCAGCGTCTGGGAAAAGTCGATCTGGTCGGCGCTGAAGTCCAGCGAATAGGTGCCCAGCAGGATGCCGCAAAGCGGACCGGCGTCGCTTGGGCAAAGCGCCTCGGACCCGGAGGCGACGGTCGTGGTCAGGGTGCCGCGCGGCGTCGATGTGTCGGGGAAGTAGTAGGTGGCGGTCACGCTGTCGCCCACCAGCGTGGCAGCGGCGGCGGGCAGGGGCAGCGCCAGCAGGGCGAGGCCGAGATATTTGACGAAACGGGTCATGACAGCTCTCTCTAAATTGAAACAAGCTTTGGGCATCATACACCGATTTGCCCGCCCGCGCCAAAATTTCGCGAGGGGTCCGCGCAGGAAAAAGCCGCCGGGATCGCTCCCGGCGGCCTTCTGTCGCAGCCGTTACGAGCGGTTGCCCTTCAGCGCAGCGCCGAGGATGTCGCCCAGCGAGGCGCCCGAATCGGAGGAGCCATACTGTTCGACGGCTTCCTTCTCTTCGGCGATCTCGCGCGCCTTGATCGACAGGCCCAGCTTGCGGGTCTTGGAGTCAATCGCGGTGACGCGGACGTCGACCTTGTCGCCGACCTGGAAGCGCTCGGGGCGTTGGTCGCCACGGTCGCGGGCCAGGTCAGAGCGGCGGATGAACGACTTGGCGCCGTTGTATTCCACCTCGATCCCGCCCTCTTCGATGGCCGAGACCGCGACGGTGATGATCGAGCCGCGCTTCACATCGCCCACGGCATCGGTGAAGGTGTCGTCGCCCAAAGCCTTGATCGACAAGGAGATACGTTCCTTATCGACATCGACTTCGGTGACCACGGCCTTGACCATGTCGCCCTTGCGATAGTCCTGGATGGCTTCTTCGCCGCGCTTGTCCCAGGACAGGTCGGAGAGGTGAACCATGCCGTCGATGTCGCCATCGAGGCCGACGAACAGACCGAATTCGGTGATGTTCTTGACTTCGCCTTCGATGGGCGAGCCGACCGGATGGGTCTCGACGAAGACTTCCCACGGGTTGCGCTGGGTCTGCTTGAGGCCCAAGGAAACGCGACGCTTGGAGCTGTCGATTTCCAGCACCATGACCTCAACCTCTTGCGAGGTGGAGACGATCTTGCCGGGGTGGACGTTCTTCTTGGTCCAGGACATTTCCGAGACGTGAACCAGGCCCTCGACCCCCGCTTCCAGCTCCACGAAGGCGCCGTAGTCGGTGATGTTGGTGACGCGGCCCTTGTGGACCGAACCCAGCGGATAGGCCTTTTCGACGGCATCCCACGGATCGGATTGCAGCTGCTTCATGCCGAGGCTGATGCGGTGCGTTTCCTTGTTGATCTTGATGACCTGAACCTTGACGGTCTCGCCGATCGACAGGATTTCCGACGGATGGTTGACGCGGCGCCAGGCCATGTCGGTGACGTGCAGCAGGCCGTCCACGCCACCGAGGTCGACGAACGCGCCGTATTCGGTGATGTTCTTGACGACGCCGTCAACGGTCTGACCTTCGTAGAGGTTGCCGATGACTTCCGCGCGCTGCTCGGCACGCGATTCTTCCAGGATCGCGCGGCGCGAGACGACGATATTGCCGCGGCGACGGTCCATCTTCAGGATCTGGAACGGCTGCTTCATGCCCATCAGCGGGCCGGCATCGCGCACGGGACGGACATCAACCTGCGAACCGGGCAGGAAGGCCACAGCGCCGCCGAGGTCGACCGTGAAGCCACCCTTGACGCGGCCGAAGATCGCGCCATCGACGCGGGTTTCCGAGGCATAGGCCTTTTCCAGGCGGTCCCAGGCTTCTTCGCGGCGAGCCTTCTCGCGCGAGATTTGGGCTTCGCCTTTGGCGTTCTCGACGCGGTCGAGGTAGACCTCGACTTCATCGCCCACCTTGATCGAGGGGGCTTCGCCGGGATTCGCGAATTCTTTCAGATCGATGCGGCCTTCCATCTTGTAGCCGACGTCGATGATGGCCTGGCCCGCTTCGATCGCGATGACCTTGCCTTTGACAACCGTGCCCTCTTCGGGGGTGTCGATCTCGAAGCTTTCCTTCAAGAGGGCTTCGAAGTCTTCCATGGTAGCTTTAGCGCACATATCCGTAGTCCTTTCACAACATTTCCGGCCTGGCGGTTGTCTCCGCCGGTCTTCGCGTGCAACGGCAAAACACAAAAAGGGCAAAGGAATCCCTTGCCCTGCCGCGACTGGGGCCGGATAGCCGCTTTCCCCCAACGAGGCAAGGTGATTCCGCCCCAACCTGCGTCCGTCGGGGGCATCGAGCCCCCTCCGCCCGCGTTGCCACGGAAGGTCGCGATCGGTCGCTGTCCCGGCAAGGGTTTCACTTGACCCGCGCCGCCCGAACACTTAGCCTTTCATGAAACTATCAGGAGCCTCGCGATGCAGAAAGCCGGTTGGGCCCTTTCGGCCCTGGTCTCACTTTTCCTCTTCGGCGCCTCGGCGCTGCCGAAACTGGCCGGCATGAGCGTGGCGACCGAGATCATGACGACCCTCGGCTGGCCCGATGCGCCGATCTTCGCCATCGGCGTGCTGGAGGCCGCCCTGGCCGTTCTTCTGCTGATCCCGCAGACCGCGACGCTTGCGGCCATCGTCCTGACCGGCCTTCTCGGCGGGGCCATCGCGACGAACCTGCATGCCAACCAGCCGATGGCGAGCCATACGCTCTTCGGCGTCTACCTGGGCGTCGCGGCCTGGGCGGGGCTTTGGCTGCGCGAGCCTGCCTTGCGCGGGCTCCTGCCGTTCAAAAGGTAAGGGCGGCCCCGCAGGACCGCCCCTTTCCGCCGGGAAGACCGGCTTACTTGACCTCGACCACCAGATCGGCGCGGTCCTTGCGGACCTTGGGCAGGCCGTTCAGCCAATCGCCCTCGGCGGCGCGGTAGCCCAAGGGCAGCAAAGTGACCGAGCGCAGGCCCTTTTCCTTCAGGCCCAGGATTTCGTCCACTTGCGCGGGGTCGAAGCCCTCCATCGGGGTGGCGTCCACCTGCTCGAAAGCCGCCGCGGCGACGGCCAGACCGAAGGCGAAATAGGCCTGACGGGCGGCGTGCTCGTAGTTCACCGAGGCTTCGCGCGGCAGGTACATGCCCTTCAGGCGGTCATAGTACTCGGCCACGGCGGCGCGGGGCGCGCCGCGGGTCTCGGCGGTGCGCGTCACCACGTCGTCGATGCGCGCATCGGTGTAATTGTCCCAGGCGGCGAAGACCAGGAGATGGCTGCCATCCGTCACCTGCGCCTGATCCCACGAGGCCGCGCGGATCTTGGCGCGCAGCGCGTCATTCGTCACGACCAGCACCTGGAAGGGCTGCAGCCCCGAGGAGGTCGGCGCCAGGCGCACGGCCTCCAGGATTCGCTCGACCTTCTCGGCCGGCACCTTCTTGGAGGGGTCCATCTTCTTCGTCGCATAGCGCCAGTTCAGCGTCTCCAGCAGAACGCCCGCGCCCTCTTGGCCTTGATCCAGCATCTTCAGTTCCTTTCCAACCCTGGGTTCCGATTCGCAACCCGGTATATTTTCGACACTGGTATAGCTAAGATACTGGACGAAGATTGCAAGCCCCCCCATATTGGAAAGATGGATCACCCCGATTGCCCCCAGGAACGTCACGACCGTTGCCGTGTGATGAACGATGTTCTCGCCCGGGTCGGCGACCGCTGGTCGGTGCAGATCGTCTATGCCCTGTCGCGGGGCACGATGCGCTTCAACGAGCTGAAGCGCGAGCTGGGGATTTCGCAGCGCATGCTCAGCCAGTCGTTGCGCGATCTGGAGCGCGACGGGCTCATCACCCGGCGCCACTACGCCACCATCCCGCCGCGCGTCGAATATGACCTGACCGACCTCGGCCGCACCTTCCGCGAGCCGGTGATGGCGCTGGCCAAATGGGCCTTCGACAACCAGTGCCGCATCGAGGCCAACCGCCGCGCCTTCGTCGAGCCCGATCCGCTGCCCGAACCCCAGCTCGGCGCCTGACCGCAGCCCCAGCCATGCAGCCCCCGCAACGCACCCTTGCGCGCGGGCCAGTTGGCGCGGGGCCCCAGTCCCACTATGCAGGCGCATCCTGAGGAGGAGCTGCCCATGGAAGCACTGGTCGAATGCGTCATCGAGGATGACCGCTGGGAAACCTTCGGACTTGAACCTCTGGCGCTGCGATCCGTGCGGGCGACCCTGGCCGAACTCGGCCTTCCCGACCAGGGGCTGACCGTCGCCGTCATGGGCTGCGACGATGCCCGCATCGCCACTCTGAACGAGGAGTTCCGCGGCAAGGCCAAGCCCACGAACGTGCTGTCCTGGCCGGCCTGGGATCTGGCGGCCGACGAAGACGGCGGCGCGCCCGAGGCGCCCGAGATCGGGCGGCCCGACCATCCCGAGGCGCTCGGCGACATCGCGATCTCTTACGACACCTGCGCCCGCGAGGCGGCCGAGGCGCACAAGCCCCTGGCCGATCACGTCACGCATCTGGTCATCCACGGGCTTTTGCATTGCCTGGGCTACGACCATGTCCGCGACGGCGATGCCGCCCGGATGGAGGCGCTGGAAGTGCGCATACTTGCATCCCTGGGTCTTCCTGACCCATACTGAGCGCGCCCGCCCCGGATGGCGGGTCTATTGAGGATTCTTGCTTCCCCCATGGGCAGTAGCATCGAAGGACCGGCCCCTACCGCGCCGGGAACCGAAGACACCGACCCGCCTTTGCGACGGGGCCTGTTGCAGCGCATCTTCCGCCGCACGCCCGAGCAGAAAGACGCCCTTCCCGCCCTGCCTGCCGTGCAGGTCGTGGCGACCCACGGCATGTCGAACCTGCGCCAGCTGCGGGTGGACGACGTGGCGATCCCCAAGGTCGATATCGTGGCCGTGCCGCTGGACATCGGCAAGGATGACCTGGTGGCCGTCTTCAAGGACCACGGCTTCTCGCGCGTGCCGGTCTTCAAGGGCACCCTGGACAGCCCGCAGGGCCTGGTCCTGCTGAAAGACCTGGCCCTGCAGCACGGCTTCGGCTCCGGCGGGCGGTTCTCGCTGAAGAAACTCCTGCGCCCGATCCTTTACGCGCCCCCCTCGATGCCGGTGGGCGTGCTTTTGCAGAAAATGCAGCGCGAGCGGGTGCATATGGCGCTGGTGATCGACGAATACGGCGGCGTCGATGGGCTGGTGACGATCGAAGACCTGATCGAGACGGTGATCGGCGAGATCGAGGACGAGCATGACGAGGACGAGGGCGCGCTCTGGAAAGAGGAAAAGCCCGGCGTCTTCCTGGCCCAGGCCACGGCGCCCCTGGACGACTTCGAACCGGCCCTGGGACTCTCCTTGCGCACCGGCGAGGACGACCAGGAGATCGACACGCTGGGCGGGCTCGTGATGCTGCGCACCGGGCGGATGCCCGCGCGCGGCGAGATCGTGCCGCATGAATCCGGCGCCGAATTCGAGGTGGTCGACGCCGACCCCCGCCGCATCAAGCGCATCCGCCTGCGCCTGCCGGGCGCCATGAGCGATCCGCCCGCCCTTCCCGCGCCCGATCCCGATCCGGCGAGCTGAACAGGGCGCTCCTGCAGCGCCAGCTGCGGACCTGTCGAGGCCCCGGGCCAAGCCCGGGGCGCCGCAGATGAGGCGAAAGGTCAAAGAAAGCCGTCAGCTCGCAGCAAAAGCGCGGCGGGCGGGCGCCCGCTCCGCTCTCCCCCTCGTGAGCCCCGCGCCCCTTGCCAAAGCCTGCGCCCGCCTCTACCCCTTGGCACCCGTTCCAACTGCGGCTGGCCATGACCCTTCCTCCTTTCCCCGGCAGAAGAGCCTTCGCCCAGACGCTGGCCCTCGGCGCCATCGCGGGCCTTGGCCTTGCGCCCTTCCACCTCTGGCCGCTGACGCTGGCCGCCCTCGCCCTCGCCTTCTGCATGCTGGCGAAATCCCCCGCCTGGCTCGGCTGGGCGCTGGGGATCGGCTGGTTCGCCTCGACCCTGAACTGGATCGTCGAGCCCTTCCTGGTCGAGCCCGAGGTCTATGGCTGGATGGCCCCTTTCGCCCTAATCCTGATGGCCGCCGGCCTCGCGCTGTTCTGGGCGGCGGGGATCGGCCTTGGCGCGCGGTGGAGGACGCCCGGCATGGTCGCGGGGCT
Organism: uncultured Pseudorhodobacter sp.; assembly: GCA_945952425.1. Classification (GTDB taxonomy): domain Bacteria; phylum Pseudomonadota; class Alphaproteobacteria; order Rhodobacterales; family Rhodobacteraceae; genus Stagnihabitans. The sequence continues at coordinate 8,675 of CAMFIX010000085.1, forward strand.
GTCGGCGGCCGAGCTCGCCCGGGGTTACGTGCTGACCGGCTTTCCCTGGGCGCTGCCGGGGCATGTCTGGATCGACACGCCCGTGGTGCAGGCGGATGCGCTGACCGGCCCCTTCGGCCTGACGCTGGCGACGCTGGCCCTGGCGGCGCTGGCGAGCCGCGTGCGGCTGATCCCCGTGGCAGCGGCCCTGCTGGCCGGGCTCTGGGGCTTTGGCCTCTGGACGCTGTCGCGCCCCCTGCCGCCGGACCGCCCCTTCACGCTCCGCCTCGTGCAACCCTCGGCCGACCAGGCGCTGAAATGGGATGCCTCAAAGGCGCAAGTCTTCTTCGACCGGCTGATGACGCAATCCGCCGCCCCGCCCGGCCCCTTGGGCAAGCCCGACCTGGTCATCTGGCCCGAAACCGCCTTGCCCTATCTGGTCGAGGATTTCCCCGATCTGCCGACCCAGATCACCGCCAATGCCCATGGCGCCATGGTGGCGACCGGGTTGCAAAGGGTGGAGCGGGGGGTGGACAGTCTGAAGGGCTGGAACTCCCTGGCCGTCTGGGCGCCGGACGGGACGACGCTCGCCACCTATGACAAGCACCACCTGGTGCCCTTCGGCGAATATGTGCCCTTCGGCGAC